>JAGQQC010000036.1:0-7936 GCA_020426395.1 Planctomycetaceae bacterium | reverse complement strand
GGGCACAGAAGACCTGGCTGACATGGGGAGATTGCACCAGCTTCCAGGCCAGCACATGTTCACGGCCACCTTGACCAACGATGAGAACTTTGAGGTTATCAGGAATCATGGATCACTTTGGGGATAAGAATGTAAACGAGATTGAATGAATCTGCGAGAGGGCCACTTCTCCGTTATGAAGTGGTCGTCTGGGAGTATACCAAGCCGGGACGAACGGTCCCACCAAGCGGTTTCCCTCTCCTCAGAAAAGAGGGAATTTTAGACGAAGCTCACGTAAACAGGACAAACAGCGGCAAAAAACGGGTCTCTCGGGCAAAATCAGGTCGGGTAACCCGCCCGGCTGATTGAATCTCACTGCCTGCACCCGATATAGTGTCGTGAAGGCTCTCAATTGCTGCTTGAATCCGGATTGGACAAATAGAGACTGACGGTTCCCACCCGTGAAAATCGGGATGCACTGAACCTCCAGCCCCTCAACCTCTCCTACCTAAGAGGAAGGGCTCCCCGGCGGCAATGCTTGTGTTTTTCCACAATGCGGGAAGAACGTTTATCCGTTGAATTTCACTCAGATTCTGTACAGAAGTTGTGTTCCAGGAGAACCATTGTGTTTGATACCGTTGCTGTTGTCGGCGCCTCGGGTGCTGTCGGTCAGATTATTCGTCAACTGCTCGAAGAACGAAATTTCCCTGCCAGGAAATTCCGTTTCCTCGCCTCCGCTCGCTCCGCCGGCACGCCGTTGACGTTCAAGGGGGAAGAACATACGTTCGAGGAACTAACCCAGGACTGCTTTGGCGGCGTCGATCTCGTCATCGCCAGCACTCCCGATGACATCGCCGCGGAATACCTCCCCGCTGCCGTTGACGCAGGTTGCAAAGTGATTGACGAGTCTGGTTATTGGCGGATGAAAGAAAACGTCGCTTTAGTCATTCCCGAAATCAATCCGCAGGATGCTCTGAATGCCAAAGGGATCATCGCCAGCCCGAACTGTTCGACCACGCAGATGGTCGTCGCACTCAAACCTTTGCACGATTTCAGCCCGCTGAAACGGGTGATTGTCAGCACCTATCAGGCGACCAGTGGTGCCGGTGTGCAGGGAACGGCCGATCTACATCAAGGAAGTGCGTCTTACCTCAAAAATGAACCGTACGAATACAAAGCATTCGCGCATCCGATTGCCTTCAACGCCATCCCCCAGATCGGCAGTGAAAAAGAACACGGTTACACCAGCGAAGAACTGAAGATGGTCTACGAGACCCGCAAGATCATGGGCCTGCCCGATCTGAAGGTGAACCCAACCTGCGTTCGTATTCCTGTCGCCAACTGTCATAGTGAAACGATTACCGTGGAAACCGAATCTCCCATTTCACCGGAAAAAGCACGCGAACTGTTCGCCGCTTTCCCGGGGATCACAGTCGTCGATGATCTCAAAAACGGCCAGTATCCGTTGCCTTCTACCTGCGATGGTTCGGATGACGTTTTCATCGGTCGTATCCGTAAAGATATTTCCTGTGACAACGGACTCAATTTCTGGTGCGTGAGTGACAACCTCCGAAAAGGAGCTGCGACGAACGCTGTGCAGATTGCGGAACTGCTTTCGGAAAATCTCTGATCATTTTCTCTACTTATGCCCCAAGCTGATTATCACTGGATCGATTCATGAGTCACTTTTACTACCAGAACGATGAACTGTACTGCGAAGAGGTGCCCGTTGCGCAACTGGCCGAGGAATTCGGCACGCCGCTGTATGTTTACTCCAAAGCGACACTCCTCGAAAAGCTGAAAGAGATTCAAACCGCCTTCGCCGAAGTCGACCCGGTTATCTGTTATTCCGTCAAAGCGAACGGGAACCTGACACTCCTTAAAGTGATGAACGACGCCGGTAGCAGTTTCGATGTCGTCTCGGGTGGGGAACTCTTCCGCGTGCGGGAAGCGGGGGCCGATACGACCCGCGTTGTCTTTGCAGGAGTCGAAAAAACGGATGCCGAAATTCGATTCGCTCTCGAATCGAAAATCCTGATGTTCGATGTCGAAAGCGAAGCGGAACTGGATGCGATTTCCGCCATCGCCGCCGAGATGGGTGTCATCGGTCCGGTCGCTTTGCGATTAAATCCGGATGTCGATGCCAAAACGCATGCCAAAACAACGACGGGCAAAAAGGGGAACAAGTTCGGGATGGATATCGAACGGGCCTCCCAGCTCGCGAAGAAAGTGCTTGCTGATCCGCATCTGGCTCTCAAGGGAATCCACATGCACCTCGGTTCCCCGATCCTGACAACTGACCCCTACGCGCAAGCGGTCAAAAAGGCGATCGATGTTGTTGCTGAATACCGTAAGGAAGGTCACGAGATTGACTGGATCAACCTTGGTGGCGGTTTCGGTATCAGTTACAAGCACGATGAAGGCCTCCCCGCCTCGGAATATGCGAAGGTCATCATCCCTGGTGTCAAGGAAGCGAACTGTCGCCTTGCCCTGGAACCGGGGCGATATATTGCCGGGAACAGCGGTATCCTCGTGACCCGTGTTGTCTTCACCAAACGTGAAGGGGGCAAGCTGTTCATCATCCAGGATGGGGCGATGACTGATCTCGTTCGCCCTGCGATGTACGACAGTTTCCACGGTGTCTGGCCGGTGAAATCGACCATCGATCCCCAGATGAACTGGGAGAAAGAACACGACGGCTGCGAAACAGCGGACGTCGTCGGCCCCGTCTGCGAATCCTGCGACTACTTCGCCAAAGACCGCGCCCTGCCGCCAATGCAGCGCGGTGACCTGCTCTCTATCTTTAGTGCCGGCGCCTACGGCACCGCCATGAGCAGCAACTACAACGGCCGTCCCCGAGCGGCGGAAGTGCTGGTCGATGGAAATGAGTACAAGGTGATCCGACGTCGCGAGACGTGGGATGAGATTATCGCGCATGAGAAGGTTTGAGGATTCGAAAACTCCCTTAAGGCGTTTTATCAATGTCGTGGAAAGTCATTATCGTTGCAACAGATGCAGTGAATGTCTCCGCAGACGAGTTTCTTCGTGCATGCAATGACTATCCAACGCACTTCGGAAAACCGGATGCAGTCCGATCGCGATTAGAGGACACTTTGAGGGGAGCCTTTTGGGAATCGGACGGCACTGGGCATTTTGGGACCGACGATTTTGGTTTTGAAATTTCCCTTTACGATATCAATGCCGCGAAATGTGAATCTCCAGTTGAGGCTCATGAGGAGGAACGAACAGCGGATGTTCAATTCATCTTTATCGATGTCCGCGGCAAAGGAGATCCCGTTAGGCTTCTTGCCAAACTTGCTAAGACTCATAATTGGCTGTTGATTGACACCGCCGCAGACGATGGCTACGCTTGGATTGATCTCAATGACCCTTCAATTACTGGATGGAATGCATTCAGAGAATACCGTGACCACGTCATTCCTGATGATGAAGAGCATTCCCAAAGTTGATTATCGTTGCGGACCTTCGTTTGCGTGAGTCGTGTTGTGAATCTAGCTTGAAGATAAGTCAAGCAGTGCCTGATCTACTTGCTGACGAACTCGGAACAAAGCTTTATTCCAACTCTGAATTTTCGTGACAAGTAGCTTTCGCCACAGATAAGATCTGTCTTGTAGCAATTTAATGATTGCTTTATCGACGGTTTTCTTTGTGAAGTTCAAGTCAAAAACTAGCTACAATTAATCACCGAGATTACCGGCAATCCTGATACCATTGTAAAGGAATGTGTGATGGGTTTTGTGATTAATAATCCCTCCAGTTATTGGCCTGGTAATCGTATCCCTTTTGAGATAAACGGAGCAGACTTTCCCGCAGGAAGTCAGAATAGACAGATAATCCAGAATGCGATTAACACCTGGAATAACACGGGAGCAGTTCAACTTGTTGCGCGAAATGGTGATCCTGATTTTGTCGTGTTCCGCCGACATCCTAATGCCTGCCAAACCAGTGTTGGAAGGAAAGGAGGGGGGCAAGATATTCTTTGTGCGGTTGGAAGTGGGTTTGGTGCTCCGAGCGTGATGCATGAAATCGGGCATTCGCTCGGATTTTATCACGAACAACAACGTCCAGATCGTGACAGCTTTGTGACTGTTGATCCGTCTGTGCTCAATAGTGTGAATTTCTCTATTCCCGATGTTGGATTGATTGTGGGTCCATACGACTGTGTCTCGATCATGCATTATCCGGTCATTTCGGGACAGCTTTCAAACAAACCTGCTGCTTGTCCAACGATAGGACAATCTTCGCAGCCGAGTGCCCTCGATATTCAGACGGCAAACTGGCTTCGTCAGCCAGTCCAGACAATTCAATCGGCCGCTTTCCCAAATGTCTACTTGCGTATGGACGGGAATGGAGTAACTCAGTTTGCAGGACCAGGAGCCGGTACCGTCAATTGTCAATTTGGGTTTGGTCCGTGGGAACAATTCCGAATTGCACCGCAAGGTAATGGGACAGTTGTGATTACTTCTGCCGTTTTTCGGAATGTTTGTCTGCGTTTAGATGGCAGCGGAGTCAACCAGTTTGCGCCAAATGGGGCTGGTACGGTCAATTGTCAATTCGGTGCACAAGTATGGGAGAAGTTCAAACTTGAACAACAAGGGGATGGCTCCGTCGCGATTTCATCCGTTTCATTTCCCAACGTCTATCTTCGCATGGATGGAGGTGGTGTTACACAGTTTGCCGGTTCTGGGGCTGGCACTGTGAATTGTCAACACGGTGCTAACATTTGGGAAAAGTTCATCATTAGCTAATGTTCATCGTATTATTAAACGTAGGCATTATGCTTTTTCTCAGGAATATCCAACGGTGAAAATTCCCATTTAAGAAGTCATTGCTATTGGCAATCGACAAAACAAAAATGATTGGATTATGGGTTTTTAATAACAACAAAAAAAGGGGCTGAGAAATTCTCAGCCCCCTGTAAATCACGCTTTATTCAAATGCCTTATTCCTCCGCGGATCCTCCGGCTTTCGCTCCTTCTGATTCCGGTCCCTCGATGATGTACCCGTGGTAGAGCCCCATGTAGTAGGGGAGGAGGTAGGAGGCTCCGTCGGCCAGTTCGGTACCGTTGCCGCCGGTGTCCATGCGGAAGGGGTCGTGGTTCCAGTGTTCGACGAAGCGTTCGTCAATCGGTAACGCAAACCCGTTGTTGCGATAACCTCGATTATCGAAACGAATCACGTGTCTGCCGACATGGACCATGTCGAGTCGGTGGCTGTTTTTGATCCCCCAGTTGAAGCGATCAAGCGGATATCGTTTCAGTGAATCAACTGCCTCGGGGACGACTCCTTCGTGAATCTTTTCAGGCCAGTAGAACCGGGTGGAGTAGTAATTCAACGCGTAGATGAAGTTGAACAACGGGCAAAGTTCATACTGTTCCAGCAGGAAGTAGCGGTTCATGGACCGTGTGTATTGCTTGATCAGTTTTGGGTCGGTTTCGTACTGGAACAAATTGTAATAGCACATGAACGCCATCTCGTCGTCCGACTGGTTCCCTGAAGCGGGGCCAATCTGGAACTTGGGATGCAGGACGTTCGTAAAGTAGTGGTGCTCGTATAACAGTTTTTCATAATGCTCGCGGAATTTGGGATCACCCGTCACATGATGGGCGGTCAGCAAGTATGAGAGAAGACTGATGGCGTTCAATCCGCGCAGGTCGGTCATCTCGTCCGTGTTAATCACATGCGGACCAAACTGTCCCCAGCGGGTCGGTTTTCCGTCATGGTCAACAAGGGCGTAGTCGTTTTCGATCAAATGGGTCGTCACACGGTCGACAACTTTGCGGCAATACGCTTTTTCTTCTTCAGTCTCTGCGACATGGTCATAATAGGCTCCGTAGAAGAAATAATGGCCATCGAGTTCGTCGGAACTGGTGTCGGTTTTCCAGTACCACTTTCCATCGGCACTGACTGGCCAACGTGGGTCGAGGACTTTCCAGAGATGATCAGGATCCCGTTCCCGTCTTTTAATGTCATGCTCGACGGAGTCGTGCTCGTTGGGATTTCGACCGTCAATCGGAAGAATGGTCCGGGCGGGGAAGCCGTGTGGCGGAGAGTGTTCTCCTCCCTGGGGAACTTCGCTCAGGAAACCGATCGCCCGGAAGGCGTCGTTCGCTCGCTTTTTCGCTTCGGGGCTTTTCGTTGCGGCATACGCAAAAGATTCCGCGGCGCCATACATGCTGGTCCACAGCCCGTCGTTATCACTGTCATGTTTTTGGTTATCCACCGTTTTCACGCCCGGTTCCGGCATGCGGACGGTATCCACGTAACCGTATTCGGTTCGTTTGTGATACATATCAATTTCGGCGTCGAAGAAATCGGCCTTTTCACGGAGGGTCATTGGACGCAGTTCAATCCGGCTGACTCCTTTGCCAGTTGCAAACCAGGCTTCTCCAGCTTTGTTCACGACGACGTCACGAATGTCGTCGTCCATCAGCCAGCGGCGTCCCTGTCGATATTCCCAGATGTCATCATAACGATGAACGGCGCCAATATGAGTGGCATACCAGACATCGTCTTGAGGTCCCACAGCGAGGGCAGTGAAGTCGTTATACGGAAGGCCTTCACTTCCGGTCAGCAATTTCCAACCCTCTTCCGTTTCAAAACCGACCCCCTGTGGTTTGGCAAAACAGAGCCGGTTATCGGAAGTGAAACCGACCGCTCGTACGTCATGCAGGAACCAGCCTCCCGCGCCTGTTTCTGCATGAACTCGATGTGCCTTCTGTTCGGTAGGAGAGTAGAGAATTAAACCGGACGAAGAAGCAATGGCCAGTCCGGCTGTTTCCGAGTAAGCGAGCTGACGGATTTCAGTCCCTTCGGATAAAAGTTTATTCACAGCGGAGACTTCTGTTTGTTCCGACGATTCTCCCGGCAACAGATATAGCCCTTCATTACTTCCAATGAATAGGCCTTGTGGTGTGAGGAGGATTTCGGTGATCTCGACACCTTCACGCAGCGTGGCGATCGATTTCTCGGTAGAGTTGGGGCCGATTTGGCCAATCTTCTGTTTGGTGGCGTAATAGACTTTATCTCCACTGGCAGCGAGAGCGACCACGGGGGATTCTGTTTTTAGAATGGTTGCCCAGCCCGAACCATCAAAACGGGCGATTCCATTTGATGTTCCGGCGTAGATGGTCTTATCGACGGCGAGCGAGTAAACATCATTGGAAGGCAATCCCTCCTTTTCACTGTAATGGACACCGACCTGTTGCAGGAATTGTCCAACTTGTTCACCTTTGCCGGTGCCGCGGACAGCCGGTTTAGCTGCGACCAGAATTGAGGACGAACAGAAAAAACAGAAAACGAATCCGAACAGCCAGTAGAGCTGAGTCAGACCTTGATTGAAGGAAGGCCGTTTCACGTAAATGTCTCCAGTAATGTTGTCAGGGACCGTCGTTCAAGCAGAGCAGCAGTGCCCGGAGAGCGGTTCAAATAAAGAGGTGGGTCTATCGGTGGGAAGGATTGATTGCATTGCCATCTTGATCATTCCAAGCGAGATCTTTTCTGAGGTCAGTAATTCTCACCGGGAAGAGGAATGCATTCACAAAATCGAATACAATTTGCCCGGAGTGCTGGGCGAGGGAAGGTTTGTGGGTGGAATTCGTGATTGGGGAAGGAGGATTTGGTGGGACTATGTCGATTCCGAGCCAGAGGAGCGAAACAGCTCTAAACCCGGTTCTGACATCAACCTCCGATAAATCACAGATGACTTATCTTATAGCGGTGACTGGTATGTTTCAATCCCGAGTCTGAATGGACCAGCCTTATTTGAGGCTTCTTGGAGCGACACAAAAGCCCGTCAAATAGCGACTTTATGACTTATTTCTTGAGAAGGTATGGGTGGCAGTCTTCAATTGTGCGAGAACTCTGTCATAATGGCAGATTGTGAGGCGATTCCTGAACTAATTCAGCTTAAGTTGGCAGAGTCGACCTCCACCGT
>JAGQQC010000369.1 GCA_020426395.1 Planctomycetaceae bacterium | reverse complement strand
ATGCCGATTCCAACGGTCAGGATGAAAACGTAGCGCATGGGAATGCATGGCGGTACCGAGATTATGTCATTGACTCGCTCAATAATGATAAGCCGTATGATCAATTCCTCAGAGAACAAATCGCCGGCGATCTACTCGATTCCGGAGATGATTTTCGTCAGAAAAATGAACGACTCATCGCGACCGGGTTTCTGTCGCTTGGTCCCAAGGTTCTGGCTGAAGTTGATTCGATGAAAATGCAGATGGATATCATTGATGAACAGCTTGATACCATCGGTCGCTCGCTTATGGGATTGACCCTCGGGTGCGCCCGGTGTCACGATCATAAATTCGATCCTGTCGGGCAGGATGATTATTATGCACTTGCGGGCATTTTCAAAAGCACGCAGACAATGGAGAGTTTCAAAATCGTCGCCCGCTGGAATGAAAATAATATTGGTTCACCCGAACAGCAGGCTGCTCTGGCAGCTCATCAGCAACAAGTGGATGCCAAGAAAAAAGAGATCGAAACATTAGTTGCTGCTGCGACTGCCAGTTTGAAAGAACGACTTGAGCCTGAGGCTAAACTTCCTGAAAAACCGGAGACTCAATTCACAGAGGCTGAAAAGGCTCAGTTAAAAACGTTACGGGAAGAAGAAAAAAAACTGACAGAAGCCTTACCCGTTCTTCCCACCGCGATGAGTGTCAAAGAGACGACGCCGGAAGATATTCCGATCCACATTCGCGGGTCTCATCTGACCTTAGGCGAGACGGTGGAACGAGGATTTCCCCGAGCCATTGAAATTCCCGTCGAATATCAGATTCCTGAGGGGCAGAGTGGACGTTTGCAACTGGCCGAGTGGCTCACTC
Organism: Planctomycetaceae bacterium; assembly: GCA_020426395.1. Taxonomy (GTDB): domain Bacteria; phylum Planctomycetota; class Planctomycetia; order Planctomycetales; family Planctomycetaceae; genus Polystyrenella. Next base: position 3,999 of record JAGQQC010000369.1, on the reverse strand, counting down.
ATCCGCAACACCCTTTAATGGCACGAGTGATGGTGAATCGCCTGTGGAGGTGGCATTTTGGCGAAGGTCTCGTCACAACTCCCGATAACTTCGGCTTGCAGGGCACTCCCCCAACCCATCCAGAGTTGCTTGATTGGTTGGCCGCACATTTTGTCGAGCAGGGATTTTCGATCAAACAGATGCATCGCTTAATGATGCTCTCGAATACGTATCAACTGAGTAGTGGATATCACGAAGCCAATGCGGAACGTGATCCGGATAACAAATATTACTGGCGATTCAATGCTCGCCGGTTAGAAGCAGAGTCGATTCGAGACGCAATTTTAGCTGTCTCCGAAACGCTCGACCGGGAAATGGGTGGAAATTTGCTCAATGTGAAAAACCGGGAGTTTGTTTTCAATCATGAATCCAAAGAGAGCGTCGATTACAACTTCACCCGGCGTTCGATCTATCTGCCTGTTATTCGGAATCACTTGCACCCAGTTTTCTCGTTGTTCGATTACTCCGATGCCAGTGTGCTCAATGGAGACCGGCAGACCAGCACGGTGGCGACGCAAGCCCTCTTCCTGATGAACTCCCCGTTTCTGGAAGAGCAAACGGAGAAATATGCAAACTGGTTGATCACACAGGAATCGGATGTCTCCGCGCGAATAGAATTAATTTATGTGAAAAGTTACGGACGTCTGCCCACGGATGATGAACAACAGCGGATCGAAAATTTCCTGGAGCAGTTTCCTTCCGTCTGGAAAAGTGACCATCCCGAGGCAGATGATGAGGCGATCAACGTCGCTGCCTGGCAGGCTCTCTGTCACGCCATCGTCGCCGCCAATGAATTTACTTATCTCCGCTAGTCGGTTTTTTGTTTCCGTCTGGTTTTGAAAATAGAGTTGCCATGAAAAAACGTGATTTCGATGAAGTTCAGGAATTGCTGAACCTGACCGGCACCCGTCGACAGATGCTTAAACGAAGCGCTGTCGGTTTCGGTTACTTGGCGCTTGCATCCATGTTAACGGGAGAATCACTCCAGGCGGCGAGTTCAACGAATGACTCTGAAAAACAGACTCACTTCAGCCCACGGGCCAAACGGGTCATTTTTCTCTTCATGAAGGGAGGCCCCTCGCAGGTTGATACCTTCGATTACAAACCGAAGTTACAGGCGGATACGGGTAAGGAACTTCCTTTCGATAAACCTCGCGTCCAGTTTGCTCCCACAGGAAATTTGCTTGCGTCTCCGTGGAAATTCAAACAATACGGGGAATGCGGTAAGCAGGTTAGCGAACTGTTCCCGCATCTAGCGGAGTGTGTAGACGACATTTGCTTTTTGAATTCCTGTCATGGCACTAATCCGGCACATGGCGGAGCGGCACTTAAGTTACACACCGGAAGCGATAACTTTGTCCGGCCCAGTATGGGGGCCTGGGTCAATTATGGGCTGGGTTCCGAAAACGAAAATCTTCCTGGATTCATCACCATCTGTCCCACGCTCGCACACGGTGGGGTGAAAAACTGGAATTCCGCTTTCCTGCCGGCAGAATGTTCGGGAACACCTCTGGGGAATGCGTCGCTTTCATCAGAACAGGCTCGCGTGCAATTCATTGAGAATTTGAAACTGTCCCGAAAATCGCAACGGGTGCAGCTCGATTTGATTCGTCAGATGAATCAGGATTTGTTAAACCGAACCGGCCCAGAATCGGCGCTTGAGGCGCGGACCGCCTCATTTGAACTCGCCTTTCGGATGCAGACGGAAATGCCCGATGCGATTGATCTGACGCAGGAATCGGAAGCGACCCAACACTTGTACGGGCTCGATGAAACAGAAACCGCCGATTTCGGACGCCAATGCTTGATGGCTCGCCGATTCTGTGAGCGAGGGGTTCGCTTCGTTCAGATCACACATAGCAACACCCGCGTGCAATGGGATCAACATGGCGAACTTCGCAAGGAGCATGCCATCAATGCGAAGGAAGTCGATAAACCGATCGCTGGTCTTCTCCAGGATCTCAAGCAGCGCGGTTTATTAGAAGATACGCTCGTCTTATGGGGCGGTGAATTCGGACGAACGCCGACTGTTCAAGGCAGCGGAAACGATGGCCGTGATCACAACCCGGAAGGATTCACGATGTGGATGGCGGGAGGGGGTGTGAAACCAGGGATCTCTTATGGAGCCACGGACGAATATGGTTTCTATGCCGTTGAAAACAAAATCCATGTCCACGACCTGCACGCGACCTTACTGCACATCCTCGGCATGGATCATCTCAAACTGACCTATCGCTACGCCGGTCGCGATTTTCGGCTAACTGACGTCGCTGGAAATGTCGTGCATGATATCCTGGCCTGAATCTGATTTTTGAACAGTCCCTCTCATTATGCTCACCACTGAATCACGTTTGCGAGATTTCCCTACTCTGTCTACGCGCAGTTACTTTAATACTGCCGCCGAAGGGATCCCTCCCCTTACTGTCCTCCAGGCATTGCATCAATATGGTGAAGACAAACTTCTGGGAATGGCCGGTCGCGCCCCGCATGAAGCGGAATGGGAGAAAGCCCGACAGGAACTGGCGCTCGCCTATGGATTGAGTGCAGAGGAAGTCAGCTTCTGCTCCTGTTCCTCGGAAGCATTCAATCTGGCCGCTCTGGCGCTACATCTGAAAGAGGGGGATGAAGTCGTTATCAATGATCTCGATTTTCCGGCTGGAGCGACCCCCTGGTTACAGGAAAGTTGTCCAGCGACAGTCAAGGTCTGGAAGTCGCGCGATTATGCTCTTCACTCTGAAGATCTCCAAGAACTTCTTACTCCTCGCACGCGGTTGGTGACGACATCACTGGTCAGCTTTTTTAATGGATTCAAGATCGATCTACCGGCAGTTAGTGAGATCGTTCACACGCATTCGGATGCACTGCTCGCTTTGGATGTGACCCAGGCCCTGGGGAGAATTCCACTTGATTTAAGCGACGTCGATCTCATCATCAGTTCGACTCATAAATGGATCCTCGCCAGTCATGGTGGAGGGCTGGTGGGAGTTCCGTCGCACCGTGCAAAAGAATGGACTGTCCCTGCTGGTGGTTGGTTTAACCTGCAGAATGCGTTTGACGCTGATCGCTTTGAGCGAACGGTCACCAAACAGGGAGCGGCCAGTTTTTCTGTGGGCATGCCGAATTACCCGGCGATTTATGCGATTCGAGCAGGCCTCGAATATATTCGTCAGCACTCTGTGGAAAAGATTGATGCCTATTGTCAGCCGCTGGTGGAAGCGTGCTTAAAGGAACTACAGCAGTTGGATGTGGAAATGTTGACGCCTCACGAACCAGGCTCCCGAGCAGGGATTCTTGCGTTTCGGCATCCTGATACGGAGCGGATTTATCAGAAGCTGCTGGCTGAGGATATCCATGTGATGCATCATGCCGGACGGCTGCGAATTGCCATTCACGGCTATAATACCGAACAGGATGTAAACCGTTTACTCGCTTGTTTACATGCGGCAATCAAGTGAAACAGTGCAATCTACCAGCCGAATGATTGCTGCAACACATCTGGGCGAACTTCTCCGAATTTCCACGTCCGTCCTGTGGTCAGATTATAGAGCGTCACTTCTGCTGGGCTAAAGAGGGACGGATCGAGTTTATAAAAATCCCGTCCGGCGGCTTCAAACAGTTCCATGAACGGTTTCCCGAATTCCTCTGAGGAGTTTGCCGGAATCTGGGGGCCGATTTCCTGAAGCGATTCATCATCACCTGTCACCCAAAGTTGAACGCGACCTCCATAAAGAATTGCATCGTTGGTCCAACCAATTCCCGTGAGTGGATCAGCAGCGATGGGAGGGAGTGGTGCGGTTCCGGTGGCGCTTTCGATGCGGGAGAGATCGAAACCAAGTTCATGGAGTTGATGCAGCGCTGTTTCGACCGAACGGGCAACGACTTGTATCGAGCCCGCCAAGCTGGAAGCGGGGGCGACTGCCAGGACAACGTCTTGTGGATCAACATTGGTTTTCTCAGCAA
>JAGQQC010000368.1 GCA_020426395.1 Planctomycetaceae bacterium | reverse complement strand
GGAATCAATTTCTCCGCTGACCAGGAAATGGCTTCTGCTGGAAGCAAGCGATGGGCCCGCCGGACCAGGTTCGACTTAATCCACTCTCCCTGCATACGATCGGCGAGTAATTCTCCCACAGGAGATTCGGATTTCTGTTTTAACCTGGCAGAAACGGGTTTCAAGAGACCAGCATCGATCAATGCCTGGGCGAACTGCTCGTCCGGCAACTGGTGCAAAGTCTCCGCTGCCGGTAATTCGGCTGATATCGAGGAGGATGCCATAAGCAGAGTGATTCCGGGAATGTCGAAAACTACAGAAGGTCTCTCGGCGCAGAGAGCACTAACAGACTGACTATTCCCCGCATTTTACTCCAATTTACTGAAAATTGGAAATCACCCACTCATCGAACTCACAAAGAACCGGGACTCTCGTGCACCTAGCTGATCCCGTTATTCTTAACAATTCGGTATTTCGTCGAGCTTTTCAGGAAACCCAGCCGTGCGGGCCTTCAAGCTGATGAGTGGGAGCCTCCTTTTTTTGCATTTTGATCTCTTCACACAACTGCATCCAGGTTTCCCGATGATGTTCCAGGATCTGGACTGCTTCCGTGATATGAGCAGTGGACCGTTCCATATCGGCTTCAACCAGACGTTTATACACAAAGGCAAACAGAGATTTCATATGCAGGATCAATTCAGAGTCCCCCACATTTCGCATCCCGGAGATGATTTCCATCACAAAATCACGGCTCTCGTTGAGGAAATTATGGGATATTTCGTACTCTCGATTTCCCATGGCTTCCTGAGCCTGTTTCGCTTTTCGGAGGGCTCCATCGACCACCATCAAATGCAGTTGCTCCGGCGTGGCCGTCATGACGCGGGCTTCGAGATATTCATTCGCAGGATTCATACGTGGTTATCCTTCACCGATGCAAGTTTAGAGAGGAAAACTTGAAATGATGTTTCGTTGGATTAACTACTGCTAGTTCTTTTAACTAACGTAATTTGAGAAAGTGTCTGTTGTTGTGTTTGTAATTCACCCAGGATGTTTTCCATATTGATGAATTGAGTTAGTAGACGCGCTCGGCGAACTTCCAGGATTTCGTCAAGCTGTTCGATTCGGGTATTCAGGTTATCGATCGATGTTTGCAGCGCTTCTTTCTCCAAAGTCGCCGCTCCATCATCTCCGATGAGTGCATCGATGACTGAACTACCTGACTCGGCAAAACCATTGGTTTCATTCAGGAAGAAATCACTCACGTCATCCGGTTTGGAGGAGATGATCGAATCAAATCGGGCCGAGTCGAAGGCAATTTTCCCACCTTCACCGAACGTGATTCCCAACTGAGAAAGATCGCGAACGGCAGTGTTGGATCCAAAGGAACGAGTCAGCATAGAATCCAGCCGTTGGCGAATACGCAAGACCAACCCGCTGCCCTGCAGAATTCCTTTACTATTTTCTTCGATGTCGAATTTCGTCAACTGTGCGCTGGTATCAACAAGGGAATTAAAGGTGCTGACGAAGGTCTGTAATTGGGACTTTACGCTGTTCGTATTGCGGGTCACGTTGACCTCAGTTGTCGATTCCGCCACCTTCGTAACAGTCACATCCAGATACCCGGCCACGTCGTCGAACTTGTTTGTGCTGGATGAGAGCACAAAACCCGTTTCGGCATCATCCCCCAATCGCAGACGGGCATCTTTCGCAACGCTGGTCTGATTGAAACTGAAATCGATTCCCGTTGTGCTGATGACAAGCCGATTGTCGAACCCATTTTCGGAATTGATCGTCAAGTGATACGGGTTGAAGGCAGAACCACTGTCGAAAATTGCAGCGGTCGCGTTTCGAGTATCAGCGCCGAGCTTTTCAAGAATATCGTCGAGTGTATCATCCGACTCAACCTCGATCACCGTCGCCAATCGGGCGTGAATGTGCGAATTGCCATCCCCTTCTGTTTCCCCGGTTCCCAGAATCCCCAGGTCTTCGGCGGTGTCAGAATCAATATCCTCGATTTCGAGGTCACCCGATCCGCCAGAATAGTCGACCAGTTCGAACCCGTCGCCAAACTCATTGAGTTCAACTCGCACCGACTGATGGTCCAGGTCACCACTGTCTATCGAGCTTTGGGCCGCATCCACCGTAATGTTCAAACTGGCCGCTAACGTGGAGCCTCCAACATCGGCGATGACCAGGTTATTCGCAGTGGAACCTGATGTGTCCTCAATAATAATCCCGGTTCCGTCGTCGTTGATCCGGGCTTCCAGGGCCAGATCGTTCAGCCCGCCATCCTGAGCGTTATTAATCGCCGTGATCACATCGTCGAGTGTCGTTGGGCCCGAGAGATCGAGTGTGGCTGTTTTTCCTGTCCGGTCGGTCACGTCAATGGAACCCAGCGTGCCGACACCATCTCGGCCGTTCAAATTGGAGAGCAGGACATCTTCAGTTCCCGTGATATCCCCTTGTTGCAAAGCAACACGCTCAATGAAGTCACCAATATCTGTCACCGCAGAACTTACGGAAACGGTGAAATCACGTCCGGCAGCGTCGGTGATCCGAATACTTCCCGTGGAAAGGGTGCCACTGGTGGTAAACTCACTCAGTGCCGTCGAAACATTCGCGTATTGCAGGTTCAACGAACCTGAATCGACCGAGGTTTGCGCGGCATCGACAGCGATATTCAAATCGGCGGCGATCGTACCTCCTCCCGAATCTGCAATAATCAGATTAGAGGCGGTCGCGCCGGAAAAATCTTCAATCGTAATTCCAGTTCCATCGCTGTTTACGAAAGCTCGCAGTTGTAGCTTGGTCCCTCCACCCGTCTCCGCATCATTGATGGCGGTGAGAATCTCATCCAGTGATTCCGCGCCGGACAGATCAACGGTCGCCGAATTTCCAGCCCGGTCGGTCAAGTCCAGACTTCCCAGCGTGCCGATTCCGGTTCCCCCATTCAAATTACGAAGCAGAACGGAGTTCAGGCCCCCCGCCAGCTTGCGGCTGGTGATGACGCCACCGCTTTCGGTGACATCCAAACCCAGTTGCTCGAGAACGGTCGAGTTGGCTCCATTTTCCACTTGAAAAGTGCTGCTACCGCCACCGCCGGAGAGATCTTCCAGTTTGAAACGCTCATTCTCGAATGAGGCCAGCAGTTTACCGCCGTTATCCTCATGATTGTTGATCGCATTCAAAAAACTTTGAATGTTAGTGATGTCTTCCAGATCGAGTTCAATCACGGTGTCGTCGGATAAGGTGATGACAAGATCTTCGGTAGCGGAATCGAGTCGAAGGCCATTTCCATCGTTCAAATCGGAGAGATTGAAATCGGTCGTCAGTTGATAGATGGTTGAACCACTCAATTTGTCGTCGCTGACGGAACCTGCAATTCCTAAATCGGACGCAGTGCTACCCCCGTTTAAGTCGCTAACGATCAGGTCACTCGTGGTGCTACCGGTTCGGTCTCGGAGAACCAACTTGTCCCCTTCGGCAAACGCTTCCACATCGATCTCGTCTGCGCTGTTGATCGCGTCGAGCACTTCCTGGACGGTGTAGACTGACGAGAGGTCAATTTCGGCAGTAGCTCCGCTCCGGTCGGTAATTTCAATCGTCCCACGACTGATTCCCGCGCCGCTGTTCAAGGCATCGATCAACGTCGGTTCATTCAGAAAACCGCCCGAAGCAATCGTGATCGTTCCGGTGCCGAGCGTACTGGTATCCCGGTCAGCGTACCCTTTCGTCCGGTATTGGTCATTGTCGCTGAGCTGCAATGTCTGCAGAGAGTAGCTACCGATGGCGTCCAGCCCGGAAGTCGTCACGGAAAGCTGGCTGGAGTCTGACAAAGAGGACTTAATTTGCTCGTGCGTTGAGGCCGTGCTTAGTGTGGAAAAAATGCCTTCGAAAATCGAAAGATTCGATTCGAGCAATTCAATTCCGGTCTGGGTCGACTCAAACGTATTTACCCTTGATTCGAGTCGGACCACCTTCTGGCGCTCCAGACTGATCAATTGATCTACGAGATCAGCCGTATTAATACCGCTGATCAAGCCGACTGTAGATGAAATACCGCTCATTTACTGAACTCTGCCAAAAGCTTCGAGAGTCCTCCTGGGTACATAACAAGGGCGCATAGCTCCGCACGCAGCCACTCGTTTAATTTCGGCAAGGGACCTCATCCGTCTCCACCAATTGTCCCTCACAGCTAAGCAACCTGCGTAAAAAGTGCGGAAAATGAGGATTATTTGGGTTTCTAGATCACTCCTGACAAGAATACCTGTTCAAAAACTCCCTGATTATTCACAGAATTGAATTTTGCCCAGTTTTGCGGACAATGCGATTGCGGGAATCTCTCCGCTTGGCCTCCTTTGCTTTCCCTCTTCTTCATTAAGTTCAAAGCCAGAAACCATGTCCGACATCCCCCCCTCAGAGAATTCTGAGCCGAATAACGACATCGTCACTTCCACCGGCCAGACCTCCTGGAGCGATCTGTATCGGAAAGAAGACTGGTGGGCCATCTGGCTGGGAGCAATTATTCTAACGGTCGGCTTTCTGGCTGTTTATGTTGCTCGCCCGGAAGACGTCTCTGAACAGGTTGCCAAAATTGAAAGTCTCCGCAGCGAAATCCGAGAACTGAAATCGACTGAAGCTCCAGACGAGGAAGTGCTCAAAGCGAAACGGGACGAAGTCTCTTCGATTGAAAGTAAAATTACTTCCAACCCACTCAAACCCTGGTTGACAAAAATAGAAAAGTGGGAGGCTTCTCCACTCGACGCTTATTACAAACCGGGAAAGACCGACGAGGATCCCCCCACCTGTTTGTTCATCCCCGTGTTGGGCGTTTTTGTCGTTTGTGCCCTCCTCTTTGGTTTGGGGATTCAATGTACGGAAGGAAAAGGAGGTCCGTTCCTGA
>JAGQQC010000367.1 GCA_020426395.1 Planctomycetaceae bacterium | reverse complement strand
CAAAGCGAACCCGGAAAGTTTAAATTTCAGTTCCTTTAAGGCGTCGTGCACTGAACTGGCAACCTGGTATTCGGACAGTTTTTCTCCCGTCAAGTTGGAGATGTGACTCCCTTTATTCAAGAATGCAAGAACTGGGGTTTTTTCGAAAAATTCGAGGCATTTGACGACGTCGCAAATGTGATAACGGTATAAACCATTCGGCGCCGTCATGATGATGTAATACTCGCCCCCTTCTTCGAGTTCATGTGCTTCGAGCACGGTCGGATCAGCGGACTCGATTTCATCTACAGGAATGAACTCATAGTAGGCGGTCGTAATGTCGAGTACACCTCCCGGAGTATTATCTTCTTTGGGAATCGTCATCCGGTTCTCGCTCGCCACGAGACCAATATCTCGAATGGCCGTTTTCTCACTGAAGTAATCCGGAAAATGTTGCAGGTACGATTGCAGACTTCCCCCCAACCAGCAACCAATCATCCCCAGATTCGGCCAGACATCTCGTGGTCGCAATGCCCCGGTCTCATTCAGGATCTGTTCCAGCTCCGCTGCTCTTTTTGTATTTGGTTTTAACTTGCGGCGAACTGCCTTCCGGACAATCTCCGGGAAGTCGAATTCCGTGGTAAGAGTTCCCTCTTTCAAATCTTTAATCAACGTCTCGGCGTGTTCCGTTCCGAAGCGGGCTAATTTCACATGGGTGCTCGGATTGGGCGAGATCCACATTCCCACATCTCGTGTCACACCAAGCCGCCAGGCGAGGTAATACTTGGCATCAGATTGTTTAATCTTCCCACTTTCAGGCGGAAGGATATAGGTCATGCGAAAGAAGAAATTCTGCATCTGCGTGGTTAACCCACTGATGCTGCCACAAGGGATTCCTCCCTCGGTGTAAAATTCTTCGTGATCCGAAACCATCGTGATCTTCGGTTTCGGAAACAGATGTGGGTAATGATAGAAGACCCCCAACCCCCACAAAGACCAACCCCGTCGATAATCTTCAACCGATTCATCCGTGACCGGGATAAACTTACGCGCGCTGCTCGTGCCACTCGTTAGGGCGAACATCAACACTTGCTGATCGCTGAAGAGAATATTCTGCTCCCCTTTTTTGATCTTCTCGATATAGGGAGCGAAATAGTCGTATTCGGAAATGGGCACATTCTTCCTGAAATCCTCAAGTGTCTTGATATCAGAAAAATGATGATCTCGACCGAACTCGGAATACTGATTCCGCTTCAGCATTTTGAACAGCAATTCCTGCTGTACCTTCTGCGGTTCCTTGATAGCCGCAAAAAAACGATTGACCTCTTTAGTCGCCTTTCGTCCGAGGACTTTCTGTGCCACGGTCAACCAGAACGCCATAAGAGGTCACTTTCCAAACTCAAAGATAAAGGAAGAAGTCAAACGGCAACTGCGCGAGAACTAACCTTGTTGTTTTAACCAATGCAGTAGTCCTTTGGCCAGATGCATCCGGTTCTCGGCCTGGAGAAAAGCTGCGGAGCGGGCGCCGTCCATCACGCCATCTGTCACTTCATCTCCCCGGTGGGCAGGCAGGCAGTGCAGAAAGTGACATTGAGCGGGTGCTTGGGCCATCAACTTTTCATTGATTTGGTAAGGTTCAAAAATCTTTTTCCGTTTTTGTTCTTCCGCCTCTTGCCCCATACTCGCCCAGACATCGGTGTATACGACATCGGCATCGGCAACCGCCGCAGCCACATCGTTCGTCAACATGACTGACCAGGTTGGGTAATCCTTTTGCAACTTGGCCACGAGGGCCGAGTCGAGTTCGTAACCTGGTGGCGTGCAAATGGTGATGGGCATCCCTAACTGAGCAGTAATAATTGCCAGTGAAGCGACGACATTGTTTCCATCGCCAATGTAAACCAATCGTCGCTCGCGATAATCGTCGAACAGTTCAGACATCGTGAAGATATCGGTGAGTGCCTGACAGGGATGATAACTGTCAGATAAGGCGTTAATCACCGGACAACTAGACCATTCCGAAAAGTCATCGATAAACTGTTGCGAGAAAGTTCGAATGGCAACGAAGTCGGAATAACTGCTCACCACTCGCGCAACATCAGCAAGCGATTCGCGGCCTTTGAGGCCCGCTTCCTGCGTCGTCAGAAAGATCCCACTGCCGCCAAGATGGATCATTGCTGTTTCGAAACTGTTGCGCGTACGTAGCGAAGGTTTCTCGAAAAGCATGGTAATCACATGGCCCGCCAGATGCGGTTGCCTTGTTCCCGATTTCCAGGACTTTTTCAATTCGCGCGCCGTTTCGAGAACTGCTTCTGTCTCGGCAGGTTTCCAGTCAAGTAGGGTTTTCAGGTGTTTCATAGTCCTGAATTCCGTAAGTTTCAGATGAAGAAAAGACGAGAATTAGCTGAATTTTCAGATAACCTCGCAGGAGAAAAACAGAATTCACCCCAGCAATAAAAATAGGAAAAGCCGGGATGAATCCCGGCGTCTCGGGGCAAATTTACAATAGGTATAGCGTATTTGATGCTCGATTTTATAGCAGGAACACCCCGCTGTCATCAGGCTTCGTCCGCCATTTCCCGGAGTGCTTCGGCAATGACTTCAAAACCTTCATCGAAGATCTCCACGGTGGTATTCAGCGCGGGAAGTAACCGCACGACGGTATCGTGGGTCGAGTTGATCAGCACTCCCTGCTCCATACATTTCTGTACGGCTGCTTTGGAAGGAATCGTCAATTCCACTCCAATCATCATGCCGCAGACGCGGACTTCCTGAATGATCGGCAGCTCTTCCTGCAACTCCTTGAATTTTGCTTCTGCATGGGCAGAGACCGTATGCACGTTCTCAAGCAGATTGTCTTCTTCAATGGTATTCACTGTAGCGATACCGGCGGCCATCGCAATCGGATTACCGCCAAAGGTGCTGGCGTGCATACCGGGTCGCAAGCTGGGGGCCACTTCCTCTGTGGCAATTAAAGCCCCGGCAGCCACTCCCCCGGCGAGACCTTTCGCCAAAGTCATAATGTCTGGTTGAATTCCGAAGTGCTGATAACCATACCAGGTTCCCAAACGTCCCATACCCGTTTGCACTTCATCAAAGATGAGTAACGCACCATACTCATTCGCAAGATCCCGTAACCCCTGCAAGAATTCCTTCGTGGCTGGATTCACTCCACCTTCTCCCTGCACCGGTTCGAGGAGAATCGCACACGTCTCATCATCGATTAATTCTTTGACCGCATCGAGGTTATTGAACGGTGCGTATTTGAAGCCCGCCATTAACGGCCCTAGCCCTTCCTGATATTTGGGCTGCGCCGTTGCCGTTAACGTTGCGAACGTTCGGCCATGAAAACTGTTCTCGAAGGTAATGATCTTGTGCTTGCCTTCGGGACTATGCAGACGCGCCAGTTTCAAGGCCCCTTCATTCGCCTCTGCCCCACTGTTACAGAAAAATGCTTTTCCGAAACCATGCGTGGTCAGCAAACGGGCGAATTCTCCCTGTTGCTCGGTGTACCAGGTATTCGGGACGTGAATCAACCGGGCCGCTTGTTCCTGAATCGCGCTCACCAATCGCGGGGGAGCATACCCCAGGATATTGCATCCCCAACCCGGAAAGAGATCCAGGTAACGCTTCCCTTCTGCATCCCAGACGTGACACCCCTCCCCACGCACAAGGCTGATCGGGTAACGGCCATAGTTCGGAATGACATGTTTGTCAAAGACTTGAAGAACGTCTTGACTGGAAAGGAAACCGGTGGTGGTCACGTGCGGTACCTCGATTAGTTAAATGAATTGAGAGAAATCAGTTTCTTACAAGTAAAACCATTAAGAGCAAACCAAATTGATCCACCCTGAAAGTGATATCACTAATGGACAATTTCCGTTCCGATCCCGGTATTCGAATAAACTTCGAGTAGGACGGAATGAGGTTGGCGACCATCGACGATGTGGATCTTGTGAACCCCCACTTCCAAGGCCTCCAAAGCAGCTTCCACTTTGGGAATCATCCCGGAAGAAATGGTTCCGTCGCTAATCAGATCTCGGACCCGGCGGATGTCGAGATGGGATTGTAATGTGGAAGGATCATCCGGGTTAAGATAAATCCCCGAAACATCGCTCAGGAAGACCAGTTTTTCGACTTCTAAATCACGAGCAACCGCCGCCGCGGCCGTATCAGCGTTGATATTCAACCGATTGCCCTGTTCATCCAGACCAACAGAAGGGATGACCGGAATCAATCCTTGGCGGCATTTTTGTTTGATCAGTTCACAATCGACCCGAGACACGTATCCGACAGCGCCGAGATCAATCGGGTTCCCCGTTTCGTCCTTCAAAACGAGTTTTTCAGCAATCAGAGCGTTCTCCGTCCCGAAGTGCAGCCCCATAGCAGACGCCCCTTGCCGCTCAATCTCGGCTACCAGCGACCCACAGATATCCTGCGCGAGAACATTCGTGGCAATTTCTAATGTTTCCGGATCAGTGTAGCGGCGTCCCTGAACCCACCGGGGGACGATTCCTGCCGCCTCAACCGCCTTGTTGATCGCTTTCCCCCCTCCATGCACAATGACGGGGTGCATGCCGACCGTCTCCATGAAGATGACGTCGGTCAAAAACCGCTTGATGGCATCCTGGTCTTCCAGCGTGCTGCCGCCGAGCTTAATGACGACGTATTTTCCCCGGAACCGTCGAATCCAGTTGAGGGCTTCGACCAGGACTCTCGCTTTCTGAACCGCTTCGTCCAACATGCTGCTCCGAAAAGGGTTAAGACGGTCTCCGCCGCCTGTGGCTAGTTATCCGGGAAAAGGGAAATCGCCTATTTTGATTGGTGTTTATCGGGATGTCAATTATCTGGACATAAATTTCGAGGTGCAGAAGTTGACACCATCGCTAAAAACGGGTGGAGTAGATG
>JAGQQC010000366.1 GCA_020426395.1 Planctomycetaceae bacterium | reverse complement strand
TGAATGTTTCATTCAAGGATCAACCTGCTGGTGGAGAACAACCTCCAGCGGAACAACCCGACAATACTCCCTGGGTTAGTGAGTTTCCCATCGAAGTTAACGAAGCCAACATGCTGCGTGGACAAGAGCGATACCGTATCTATTGTTCTGTCTGCCATGGTCTCGGTGGAGAAAGTGACGGGCTGGTCACCTTGCAAGCCCAGCAACTTGGTGCGTCAACATGGGTGACCCCGGTGCAACTCTCCAGTGAAAATGTTGTCAAACAACCTGTGGGTAAACTCTTTAATACCGTGACAAATGGTATCCGCAAAATGCCCGGTTACGCGTCTCAAATTCCGGTCGAAGATCGGTGGGCGATCGTGTTATACGTGAGAGCACTCCAGAAAAGCCGTACGGCAACCAAAGACCAGATTCCGGCAGACGTATTACAGCATCTGGAACAGGGAACTCCTGCGGAAGCTTCCAAGCCAGAGTGAATGTCTCCCTGATTGTAGAATTTCATAACAATTACCTGTTTTCGAAAATCAATTAATCGAACGAACCATGCATCACCATCATCGCGAAATTCCAGAATCTGAATTGAACAGCTCGTTCAAAGAGCTTGGTTCTGTCCCCCTGATTGGTTCTATCGCAGCCGCCGTGGTTGGAATCGGACTGATTCTGATGTCAGGGGCGACAGGTGAAGATGGAAGTAAACAGTTCTTGTTTTCCTGGTTGGTAAACTTCGCATTCTTCCTCAGTATTGCCGTTGGTTCACTCTTCTTTGTGCTGTTCCAACATATCACCCGGGCAGGGTGGGGAGTGGTTATTCGCCGATTCGCAGAGTTTCTGTCACTGGGAATGATTCCGCTATTTATTCTCTCGCTGCCGATTGTCTATTCGATCGCCACGGGAAGTAATGCCTTATATGAATGGAACAACACCGAGCTTGCCAAAACGGACGTGCTGTTGGTAAAGAAAGTCGGCTATCTCAATTCAACTTTTTTCCTGGCACGGTGGGCGATCTATTTCATCATTTGGATTGCGATTGCCAAATTTTTCTTCAATCGGTCTGTATTGCAGGATCAAACTCGGGATAAATCCTTGACGTTACTGTCCGAAGCCCGCAGTGCTCCCGCTATTATCGCATTCTCGTTAACGGTGACGTTCGCTTCCTTCGACTGGTTAATGTCGCTGGACTACAAGTGGTTTTCCACAATTTTCGGTGTTTACTTTTTCGCCGGGAGTATGGTTGCGTTCTTTTCAGTCGCAATTATCTCCAGTTACGTAATGCAAACCAAAGGGCTATTAAAAAATGCCATTACTATCGAGCATTACCACGACATGGCGAAACTACTGTACGGATTCATTTGTTTCTGGGCTTACATTGCGTTTTCCCAATACATGCTGATCTGGTATGCCAACATCCCCGAGGAAACGGAATGGTTCCAGATTCGCCAAAGCGAACATGGTTGGGATGTCGTTAGCTATTATGTCCTGGTCTTCGGGCATTTCATTATCCCGTTCCTGTTGTTAATGCCACGCACTTTGCGACGCAACAAGTTATGGATGACAGGCGGAGCAATCTGGATGCTGGTTTTACACTGGATCGACATGTACTGGCTGGTGATCCCTCAACTGAACCATCATGACCATGCGTTCCGGACCCCGGGGGCGATTGATCTGGGATGTTTCCTGGCCGTTGGAGGAATTTTCTTTGCTGGAATAGCTTACTTTGCCAGCGGGCGAGCACTTCTAGCCAAGGGAGATCCCCGATTATCGGAATCCCTCGCTTTTGAAAATCATTAGTGTTGTCACCTGTACCTGGACACCTAAAATTAAACTTCAAGCTCACAAAGAGAAATTGATTAAGGTAATAGTGAAGGCATAAAAATGGCCATTTACGACGATACTGATAACACCCGAATCCTGCATATTGGAGTTTGGGGGTTTTTGATCACAGCAGTCATTGTCTTGTACGCAGTAGGACTTTTCGACTGGTTTCATGGAAAGCTGGTCGCGGCTGGAACCTTCGAAGAAACCAAATCTATCGAGATACTCGACAAACAGAAAAAAGATTTGAACAACTACGTCCCGATCGATCCGGAGAAGGGGAGATACGGGATTCCCATTGAAAAAGCGATGGAAGAAACGTTGGAGGAACTTAAGGCAGGACCTAATCCTGCGACAGCCTCCTTGTAACAGGATACGCTTCTTCAACACGATTCTTTCACGAATTTTCGTGACTAAATAAATACAAAAAAACTCAGAACAGAAAGTACAGGTTTACACGATTCACGATGTGTTATTTGTGGCGTCCTATTCCAATTCTTCTCTTGGCATTTTGCTTTTGCACCCAGTCGATCTTTAATCAGACTGCAATGGCTCAACTGCCACAGGCAGTGCCGGATGGTGTTGGAATTGACGAGCATCTGAATGAAATCGTTCCCCTGAATATTCCCTTTAAGGACGACAACGGTAAGGAAATCTTCCTGGGGAAATATTTCAACCAGGGTAAACCCGTTATTCTGACTCTGAATTATTCCGATTGTCCGATGTTGTGCAGTCTCCAACTGAGTGGTTTGGTAAGCGCACTAAAAGAGATTGACGAGTGGACATCGGGTAAACAATTTCAAGTGGTTTCCGTCAGTATTGATCCGGCAGAAACGACCTTGAAAGCCAAAGATACAAAAGCCAAATACCTGAATGCTTACGGAAAGCAGAATGCCGCTTCCGGGTGGTCTTTCCTGACGGGCACTCAGGATTCGATAAAGAAGCTGACCGACGCGGTTGGTTTTCAATATCGCTTCGTTCCTGAAACTGGAGAATACGCTCATACAGCCGCTCTGATTATTTGTGCCCCGGACGGCAAAATCACCCGCTATCTGTATGGTGTGGAATATCCTCCTCAGACGTTAAAGCTCTCATTGCTGGAAGCGTCCGCAGGAAAAGTCGGAACGTCTACTGATAAAATTTTACTATTCTGTTATCGATACGATCCTCATACCGGAGCTTACAGCCTGTTAGCCACGCGCGTGATGACCTTTGGAGCATTATGTACGCTGGGGCTAGTTTGTCTATTGGTGGTTCCGGTCTGGTATCGTTCGATGCGATCCAAAACAAAAGCCTCGGGCAAGTCGAATCCATCGGGAAATATTTCTTCCGATCAATCGATCTCTCCCGCTAGCTGAAGCAACCAAATCATTCTTCACCAATTCATTTACAAGACCTGATCAAAATGTTGCTATCGTTATTTGCACAACGCTCCCTCTGGCTTCCTCCCGAAAGCTCAAACCTGGCCGGAAGGATCGATGAAGCTTTCATGGTCATTTACTGGCTAAGTGTTATTTGTTTCGTGGGCATTATCGGGGCCATGGTCCTGTTCACGATTAAATACAAACGGAAGGAAGGGGTTGAGCCTCCTAAATCTCGCTCACACTGGTTGGGGCTGGAACTGGTCTGGTCGATCATCCCGTTCATTATCGTTCTGTTCCTGTTCTATGAAGGTTTTGCAGGATACACACGGAACTTCGTTCCTCCCACGAACTCTTCCCAGATCACCGTCCTCGGCAAGAAGTGGCAATGGTCGTTTCTTTATCCAGAGGCAGGATATGATGACAAAGTCTTACACGTTCCCGTTAATACGCCGATCCAGTTGAATATGACCTCTGATGATGTCGTGCACAGCTTGTTCGTTCCGGACTTTCGGGTCAAGAAGGATGTGATCCCCGGTCGGTATACCACACTCTGGTTCGAGGCACTCGAACCCGGTTCCTACAACCTGTTCTGTGCGGAATATTGTGGTCAACAACATTCCGACATGATCACAAAAGTGGTCGTTCATCCGAGTCTGGAAGAAGGTAAGGATGCGGATAAAGAAAAAGAGAGCTATGCTGACGCCGATTTAATGGATCCGTCTATTCCTTATGAGGTCTGGTTGGCGATAGCCTCAGACATCTTCCGAAATGTGGACTCGGGTAATGAAACCCTCGCTGATGTGGGGCGTACTCTGTTCGAAAAACGGGGTTGTAACCAATGCCACTCCATCACCGCTGATTCAGAAAACAAAAAAGGTCCTCCCCTGGTTGGTGCTTACGGTGAAAATATCGACATCTCCACAGGTGAATCAGTGATTCGGGATGATAACTATCTACTGGAATCAATTAAGGATCCTGCGGCGAAAATTCGTAAAGGTTACCAACCTGTGATGCCCAGCTTCACTTCACAATTCAAAAACCCGCGAGAATACATTGCGGTCGTAGAATACATCAAACAATTGAATAATGTCGGTGGCGAGACGGCCAAACCAAGCTCACCTGAATCGACTTCGGACGAATCGGCCCAGCCAGAAACGACTAACACCGCAGAGTAAACGAGATTTCATCGTTCTATCTGCAAGTGATGCATCATAAACTCAAAGCGTATTTAATAAGTTTTTTACGAGGTCATTACTCATGGCTACGGCGCATGAACCTACTACCAATGAGACAACGTCCCATTCGGCCGAAGAGAACTTTCTGACCGCAGGTCGTGGTCTGAAATCCTGGTTGATCACACTCGATCACAAACGTATCGGGATCATGTATCTGATCGGGGTAATGAGTGCCTTTTTCCTGGGAGGCGTTTTTGCTCTGTTGATTAGAGCAGAACTTTTTCTGGGAACCCCCAATACGATCTTTTTCGACATCAAAGCGCTCAACATGACCGCAGCGGACATGTACAACCAGATGTTTACGCTGCACGGAGCCGTGATGACCTTCCTCTTCATCATTCCCAGTATTCCGGCAGCACTGGGGAACTTTGTGCTACCGATCATGATTGGTGCAAAGGACGTCGCTTTTCCACGAATGAATCTCTGTAGTTTTTACTTGTGGATTCTCGGAACGGTCTTTTTTCTGCTGGCCATCGCA
>JAGQQC010000365.1 GCA_020426395.1 Planctomycetaceae bacterium | reverse complement strand
TCCCGAGTTACAACTACACCAGTGTGGTTTACCGAAAAAAATCGCCCTGGAATTGTTCCAACCGTTCATCATTCGCCGGCTGAAAGAACTTGGTCACGCCGATACGATCAAGAGCGCAAAACGAATGCTTGAACGTCGCGATGAGGATGTCTGGGACATTCTGGATGAAGTGATTACGAACCATCCCGTTCTGCTGAACCGTGCCCCAACCCTGCACCGTATGGGTATTCAGGGCTTTGAGCCAGTTCTAGTGGAAGGGAACGCGATCCGCGTGCATCCGCTGGTCTGTAAAGGGTTCAACGCCGACTTCGACGGCGACCAGATGGCCGTTCACCTGCCGTTGTCGATCGAGGCTCAGGTGGAAGCGACCACGCTGATCCTGTCGACCAACAACATTTTCTCTCCGGCGAACGGGGCTCCAATTATTAGTGCGTCCCAGGACATCGTCATGGGCTGTTACTACATGACCGTGAGTAAGCCGGATCGTCTTGGCCACGGAATGATTTTCGCCTCCACCGATGAAGTCCATCTTGCCTTCCTGCAGGGCAAAGTTGTTCGGCATACCCAAATTAAAGTTCGTTTGCCACATGACAAGCGGGTTAAAATTCCGCAGGACGAACGAGGGAAAGGCCAGAGTTCCGATGAATATCAAGCGGGTGGCCTTGTTGAAACGACAGTAGGACGAGTCATGTTTAATGACTTCCTGCCGGACAAAATGGCCTTCTACAACATGACCATGAAGAGCCGCGATCTTTCCAATGTGATTGCCGACTGTTACCTCGAAATGGGTAAAGAGGCGACAATCACTTTGCTGGACAAAATGAAAGAGACCGGTTTCCGCGAAGCAACCGCCAGTGGCATGTCGTTCGCTACCAGTGACTTGAAGATTCCGCCTTCGAAAGGGGACATTATTTCCAAGTCGGAAAAAACTGTGCTTGATCAAATGAAACTGTATCAACGCGGGATCATTACCAACCAGGAGCGTTATAACAAAGTACTCGATACGTGGATGCATGCCCGTGAAGAGATTACTGAAGATATGATGAAAGAACTCGCGAACGACTATCGTGATGATGGGGCTTATGTTAACCCAATCTTCCTGATGGCTGAGTCGGGGGCTCGTGGTGGTAAAGAACAGATGCGACAGCTCGCCGGTATGCGAGGTTTGATGTCGAAGCCGAACGGTGAGATTATTGAAACTCCCATTAAAGCGAACTTCTGTGAAGGTTTGACTGTTCTCGAATACTTCAGTTCGACTCACGGGGCTCGAAAAGGTTTGGCTGACACCGCGTTGAAAACGGCAGACAGTGGTTACTTGACCCGTAAACTCGCTGACATCTGCCAGAACATGGTAATCACCCAGCATGACTGCGGTACGACCCAGGGTATTACCCGTGGGGTCGTCTATCGGGGTGAAAAGGTTGAAGTCTCACTGGCAGACGCTATTCGTGGTCGTGTTTCCCGAACAAACATCGTCAACCCGATTACTGACGAAGTAATTGTTCGAGAGGGCGAGATGATCACTGTGGAAATGGCGCGTAAAATTCAGGCAATGGGCCTGGAAAAAATCCAGGTTCGTAGTCCAATGACTTGTGAGTCCGAGCTTGGGTTGTGTCAGCTCTGCTATGGAATGGATCTCTCCACTGGAAGCCAGGTTGAAGAGGGGCTGGCGGTAGGGATTGTGGCCGCTCAGTCTATTGGAGAGCCAGGTACTCAGCTTACCATGCGGACGTTCCACATCGGGGGAACCGCTCACCGTGACGTTGAAGAGTCAGAGATCTCGGCCAAGCGAGGTGGACGAGTCAAATACGCTCGTATCCGCAGTGTGGTTAACAGCGAAGGCAAGAATGTCGTGCTGACCCGAAACGGGGAAGTCATCGTTCTGGACTCCAAAGATCGGGAACTTGAAAAGTACACCATTCCCAGCGGGGCTACCTTGCTGGTGAATGAAAATGACGAGATCGAACCCAATCAGACGATCTGTCAGTGGGACCCGCACTCGGTGCCGATTCTGGCTGAAGTCGGTGGTAAAGTTCGCTTCGAAGACTGTATCGAAGGCCGTTCTTTCCGGGCTGAAAAAGACCCGTCGTCAGGACACGTTCGTCGTACGATCATCGAGCACAAAACCGACCTGCATCCCCAGATTATCCTGGAGGATGGGACTGGTAAAATTCTCGACTTCTATTACCTGCCGGAAGGTGCCAACATCGAAGTTGATGAGGGGTCCATGGTCTCCGCTGGTTCGGTGATTGCGAAAACACCGCGTGAATCGAGCGGTACTCAGGACATTACTGGAGGTTTGCCGCGTGTGACCGAATTGTTCGAAGCTCGTAAACCGAAAGACCCGGCTGTCATCGCCGAGATTGACGGTGAAGTCGAGTTCGTTCCGGAACGGAAACGAGGTAAACGGGTCGTTATCGTCCGTGCTGATGATGGAACCGAAGTCGAACATATTATTCCTCACGGTAAACAATTGCTGGTGCACGCTGGTGAACGAGTTGTCGCGGGCGATGCTCTCGTGCGTGGTCCACTGGTTCCTCACGACATCCTGCGTGTAAGTGGTACCGAAGCGGTTCAGCAATACCTGCTCCACGAAATTCAGAACGTCTATCGCTCACAGCGAGTGGAAATCGATGACAAGCACATCGAAATCGTCGTTTCCCAGATGTTGCGGAAGCTCAAAATCGAGCACGTAGGTGATACAAACTCGCTGCCGGGTGTCTTGGTAGACAAATTCGAATTCCGCAAACTGAACGAAGACCTGAAAGAATGCGTCCGCATTTCCGAAGTGGGCGATTCCGAGTTCATCGCGGGAGATGTTGTTCCGATTTCGGTGCTGGAAGAGGTGAATGCCCATATTGAAGCAGCCGGACAGGCACCGGCCAAAGGGGCCAAACCTCGACCTGCGACTGCCAGCACCCAGCTCTTGGGAATTACTAAAGCAGCCGTTCAAAGTGAAAGCTTTATTTCGGCCGCGAGTTTCCAGGAGACCACTAAGGTGCTTACCGAGGCGGCTTTGGCTGGCAAGGAAGACACGCTGGTAGGTCTCAAGGAAAACGTCATTCTGGGGCACCTGATTCCTGCCGGAACCGGGTTCCGCACTCACCAGGATTCCGAAGTCCGTATTCGTCCGGAAGCTCTCGAAGAGCTTCAGGCTGAAAAAGAGCGAATTATGGCGGCCCGCATGGACTATCTCAACGAGCAAAGTCCGGAGCCTCCAACACCTCGTACTTTTGAATAATTTTGAAAGTTTGGGTTAGCAAGATAAAAAATCCGGTTCCCCGTTTTCCGGGGAGCCGGAGGTATTTGAGTCTCGAATTTCCACCGGTCAGGGTTGAGGGGAGAGATTTTCCTTCCTGAGCCGGTTTCCCGGTGGAAAATGGGATTCGACCAGAGGAACTTGATTTCAAGTTCCTTGACGGTAACGACTTCAGCCAGTAAATTGGGCGACTCAATTTTTAACATCGCCTGAAGAGAAGTTCCGTCTAGGCGTATTTAGGACCCTTTTCTGGTCCTAAATGATTGGTAGATAACAGGTTGCCAGAACAAAGCTGTTCCTGGCAACGTTTCTTCCCGGTTAGAGAGTATGTCTCTCTGTTCGGTATTCGGGAAATATCCATACAAAATTTTCTATTCGACATTTTGTCAAGACAACAAAACAATGCCTACGATTAATCAACTGGTTCGCAAACCTCGTAAAAAACAGACAGCTAAAAGCAAAACTCCGGTTTTGGAAGCATGTCCACAAAAACGGGGCGTTTGTCTGGTGGTGAAAACCGTTACGCCGAAAAAACCGAACTCGGCTTTGCGTAAAGTTGCCCGTGTTCGTCTTTCAAACGGAAAAGAAATCACCGCCTACATTCCGGGGGAAGGTCACAACCTGCAGGAGCACTCAATCGTGCTTGTTCGCGGTGGTCGTGTTCGCGACTTGCCGGGGGTTCGTTATAAAATTGTCCGTGGTGTACTCGATACACTCGGGGTCAATGACCGGAAACAGGCTCGTAGCCGTTACGGGGCCAAGCGGCCCAAGTAGTTGAAATGAGCCAGGTTCTGCTGGCTCCCATGCCTCATAAGGCATCGATAGTGTTTTGATTCGGCTGTCAGCGGCCGATAGGCGATTTTAGAGCGGATTTGCCGCAGATTTTTCGAGACACAGGAACGGTTCATGGCCAAGCGGTTTACAGCCAGTCGATCACAACTGAAGGGAGACCCTCGATTCAATTCGAAGCTGGTCACAAAGTTCGTCAACTGCCTGATGCATGACGGCAAGAAGTCGGTTGCGTTCCGCGCCTTTTACGATGCGATGGACCGTATCGCCGACAAAATGCCAGACGCTCAGCCGCTCGACGTCTTCACTGGTGCCGTCGAAAACGTTCAGCCGTCTATCGAAGTTCGTTCGAAACGCGTTGGTGGTGCCACTTATCAGGTTCCGGTTCCAGTTGGCTCAAAGCGTCAGCGGACGCTGTCGATTCGGTGGATTCTCGAAGCCGTTCGTGCGAAGAAAGGCCGCCCTGTCGCGATCACCCTCGCCGACGAGCTGATGGCCGCCTATAAGCGTGAAGGTGCCGCGATGAACAAGCGGGAAAACGTTCACCGCATGGCCGATGCCAACCGTGCCTTTTCGCACTTTGCTTCGGCACGCTAATTCGCTGTTCTCAATCGATTCAAAACCACCGCTCCAAACGCGGTGGTTTTTTTATGCTTGTCGACTGGACGATCGCAAGAGCCACCACGCCCAGACCAACACTCCCTCTGTCCCGCTCTCCCTTTCCCTCTGTCGCTTCTCCGCTGGCTTCACCAGCATAAGAAGTTCACTCCCACGGGGATCGCGTTAGACTTCCCCGACCCAAGCCCCCCGCTCTGAGACTTCTCCCATGACCCCGCTCAAAG
>JAGQQC010000364.1 GCA_020426395.1 Planctomycetaceae bacterium | reverse complement strand
CAGATCCTGCTGCAGTTGCTGGAACTCGAATTCGAAGATCTGAATGCGATCACGGCGAATTAACCGTAATCCCGGGTCAGGATAGGGGACGGTCATCCCTTTCCAGAGCGAGATGATCTGAGTGCGAATGGAGCTCACTTGGCGATAGGCGGGATGACGGGTGTCGATCAGTTTCTTACGGGCGGAGAGGAACTCCCGGCTGGCACCGAACGTCGCCGCCGCTTCCGCCTGCTGGGATGCCGGGAGCGCTTTACTCGTTCCCAGCCAGTGAACGGATAACCGGACCGCCCCCATCTGGGTCCGCAGGTCCGACGAATTGGTAATGGGTTGTGTTGAGGAGGAGGATGAAACACTGATCATGAAATTCCTTTCGGGGTAAATACAAAAACCCGTGATCGGCGCTCGTTCAGAAAACGAGGCCCACCACGGGAATCAATGGATGAAATAAAATAGCTGTCAGCGATGGAGATCAATTGAGAGCGGGATCACCCTGCGGTCTTGCTCTGCGTTTTTTAGGAGTAGTCGTCACCTGATAAATGCCGGACTGTTCGGCCGAGAGGCAACGGCCACTCGCCCATTCCTGGAGCTGCTTCACTTTCTCGCGAGCAGTATGCGCCACCGGCACCACATGTTGCCCCGCTTCGAGCAGACTGACTTCCAGTAGGGCAGCTAACCGGCAGGCTGATTTTATCTCGGCACCGGTCCAGTTCTGGTCTTCTGGTCGCGGTTGCGTCACGTCGAGTTGATAGAGCCCCAGATACTGTTGCCAGATCTGATCTCGTTGCGATTTGTCGGGAAGATCGAGAAAGAACAGCCCATCAAAACGCTCGCTCCGGCTGAACTCGGGAGGTAACCGTGAGATGTCATTACACGTGGCGATGACATAGACATCCGACTGTCGATCATTGAGCCAAGACAGGAAATAGCCGAACAGCCGGGTTGAGACACCGCTGTCACCAACATTGCCCGACTGTACCCCGCTCAATCCTTTTTCGATCTCATCGATAAAGAGAATGCAGGGAGCCATCGCTTCCGCGATCGACAACGCCTGGCGGATGTTGCGTTCCGATTCTCCCACCAGGCTCGCCATCAACCGCCCGATATCGAGCTGCAGTGTCGGCCGATGTGTTTCATTGCCTAGCGCTTTGGCGAACTGACTCTTACCCGTACCCGGAACACCGAGCAGCAGGACGCCTTTCGGTCGGGCGATGGAATCGGCAGCCCTGTTTCGCAGTGTGCGGACACAGAACTGCTTGAGCGTATGCAGTCCCCCCAGATCATCAAACCGTTCCTGGCCCCGATGCAATTCGAGTAACCCGTTCTGTTTGAGTTGACTCGTCTTGAGTTCCCAGAGAGACGCTGGGGAGAGTTGTCCTTCCCGCACCAGAGAAAGAGCGAATGCCGACTCCGCTTCCTGTCGGGTCAGCCCACTCGCCGCATCCAGGAGTTGCTCCCGTTCGGTTCCCTCCGGAAGTTCGCCCGGTTGGCTACCGATCTCGGTGGCGATCTCCAATAGTTTCTCCCGGTCGGGCAGTTCGTGCTGCAACACCAGGAATTGCTTCCGGAGTTCAATAGGAATGTCGACCACCGGGGCAACGATCAAGATGATGTTCCGATACTGTTTTCCCCGGCTGAGCTGATAACTCAGTTGCTGAATCAGTTCTGGGGAACCGAGGAACCGGTGGTAGTTCCGCAGGATCAAAAGATTCGTTCCGGTCTGGGAAGCGTGCGTACCAAAGATTTCCAGGGCCGCCAGTGGATCAGCTGGTTCCTGAGCGTCTCCCGCCTCAAAACCGCGGGCGATATCCCAGACCGACAACGTCCACTCCGCATCGTGAGCCAGTCGCCTCACTTCCTGAATCGCTTCTTCCGGTTCATCCGTTTCAATCCAGATGCCGGTGAAGCAGGCATCGATATATTCACGAAGTCGTTTCAGTGTCATAGAAAACCTTTCAGTATGATTGACCGTAAAAACAACGGCACTTCGCTTTCGCCTACTGCCGCTGTTCGTAGTTGGTCTGGTTGTTGAGGTTTAAGTAAAATTCAGGAGTCAGGGTTTCGGTTAACCGCTGTCCGAGTGCTTCTTCGAGTTGCCTGGTCGCTTCCTGACAACTTCGCCCCGTATAACCGCGTGAAGCGATACGGGAACTTCCTTCTGGGCTGATGATGATTTCAATCTGCTTCAAGCGACACCTCCTGTCTGCAGTAACAATTTGACCGAACCATCAGCCAACCGCTGTTCGGTCATCGAGTATCCCTGTCGGCGGGCAATGCGGCGTGTCTGTTCGATCGCATACGACTGCAGGAAAGAATTGAGATGCACTGGATCTCCCCAGCGACCCTCGTAATTGTCATAGCTGAGATCTCCCGTCTCCGTATGGCAGACGACGGGATAACGCCAATCCGGCAACTGCACCTGCCAGCCGGTGGCCTCAGAACGGTAGAGCTCGATCGTACCGAAGACTGGTTCCGGAAGATGATTACGGTTACAAGCGGCTCGAATGGAGGCCGGTTCACGGACCTCCGTTTTAATTTGGACGATGTGTGACATCAGGTTCCTTTCGTGAAGAGGAAAATAAAAAAGGGAGCCCGAATAAGTTGATTCGGACTCCCCGAGGCTCGTTTTTGTTAGCTATCCGTCAATAGTGAGAGCTAACGTTCGGCATTCACTGTATATGACACGAAATAGCTGAAAATTCAGTGTCCATCCGGTACTTCGAGCGAAGAACTCTTACCCAGCAAGGCAAAACAAGATTGACAGCGTGCTTCTCCCTGCTGTGATGCTTGACCGATGCGGTTCTCCGCTGCACAAATCCAGCAGCGGCAGGAGAATTGATCATCCGGTTCAGGAGAAATGGGGGTGTGACCTTGGAGCGGGCGGTATTCCAGTTCAAAATCAGCAGGCCGCTTTCCGAGTAGGCCACGAACAGCCTCGTTCACCTGTTCCACCTTCTTCCGTGCTGCCTCGGCGAGATCAGGAGGGAGTTTTCCTGTGCTTTCGGTGGCGTATTGACGAATGATTTCGCGCTCTGCGATCCGGATCTGTTGCTCTGTCGCATCGGACGGCAGATTAAGAAGCTCCAGCCAACGCTGTTTCTGTTCTGGAGAAAGAGTTGTTTCGCGATCGTAAAACCGGAATAGGGGTTCGTCCTTAAATCCACTCCACTCATATAAAGAACGCAGCAACTCCATTCGTGCCGGAGCAGGGGGAGTTGTGCTGTAGGTGAGCTTACAGGCGTGATGGAAGTACGTTTGCTTCCATTCAGCAGATTCCAGATTGGAAATGAACTCGCTCATCGAGGTTTCACCAAAGAAGGATTCTGCATCGCGTAACCATTGGTCGATTTCCTCTCTCCCTTTAACGCCGACAGGATTGAGAATAAAGCGAGTCGATTCCTCCATACGTGCCTGTTCGCGAGGAGTGCGTTTGGGGGTTGCATTTGCAAAGGCGAGCAGCGTTGCCAGAAACCCCAAACGGTAACGTTGATCTTCCGCGGGAACGGATTCTACCCATCCGATACTGTGGTTAATGAAACCTCCCATGATATATCCTGCGAGGACTCCAAACGACCATGCGTATCCGGATGATGGGGACAGCATCTTGATACTCAGAAATGTGGTGAAGCAGACACTGAGCCTGGTCACATACTCGGTCTTGTTGCGTTCAACAAAGCCGTCGATCGGGTGCCGATGCACGACGAAATCTACGATTGCCGGCCACAATAAGTATGCAGTAGGCAGCGTTAACAGAGCCAAGGTCCTATTCTTCGTATAGACGGCGACGAGGAAAGCCATTCCAAAGACGAAGACAAAGGAGACAATTCCTAAAACTACCTTACGAACTATATTGGCTGTTTTTTCATTCATTGTCTGGTCGTATAACCTTTACATGGGATTTCCTGTGGACGCAAACATCGGCAAAGACTGGCAACAGCAGGGGCAAGTTGCCAGGACTTCCATTCAAAGGTTCACAGAAATCACAGAGAGTGAAGCTGAAAATTGTGGAAAATTCGAATTCATGATCGCAGTACATACCACTGACGCGAACGACATTTTTTCGATGTCGAAATCCGCTGTGACAGGGGTAGATCTTGCGATCTACTTGGGGTCGCGATCGTTGTCGTTCCCCTGCAGACAGATCAGGTAGTAGTAAACAGCGAAGAAGCCGACCAGAACGGTAACGGCAGGCCCTGCACCGAATATGTACCAGACCGCCAGCATGGCGACGACCATCATCTCGTACCCAAGATTGGTATTCATCATGGAGGTAATTCTCAGGTCGCATGGACCAGATAGCGGGAGTTCGTAAGCGGCCAAACTTGTCTCCTTAACCAGAGAATCAAGTGGCACCAGCAAGCAGGGGGCGAATACACCCGTTGAGTAGCTATTGGCATGGGCGGAACCTTTCGAGAGGCAGCAGTTGATCCCCGCTGCCTGTGTGAGAGTTGGGAAGGAGTCAACACCTCGGTCCGCGCATAAAAAAGGAGCGCCGTACCGAGGCCGCTCTCTACACCCCCGCCAAGGGGCAGACCAGAACAGCACAAGGCCGACGCCCCCGTATCGGGAGCGTCCAACCAAGTGCTACTTCTGGTCATTCAAGAGCCGAGGCTCAGGTTGGCGGTTTTGTAGAGAAGTAGAACTTGACGTTCGCACGTCAATTCAAATTGTCGTGAGACCAGTTGGTCTCAAGTCATGCATGTTTCTCCTGGAAATGGTGAGGAGGTTTCGTGAGAGAGCAGGGGACAACTTCGTCTGACCTCTACCCACTGTTCTGAATAACACAAACTCTCAGCTTCAATCTGAGAGTATCAAATTCAGTCGCTGTTCACACCTGAAAGCGATTGCTGGCGGCAAAATCTGATTCCACTTACAAAGTCGTAAACTCAAACGAGGTG
>JAGQQC010000363.1 GCA_020426395.1 Planctomycetaceae bacterium | reverse complement strand
GGGTTTTCGTGTCACGACGAACACAACCTTATACAATACCGCCGATCCGGAACGGGTCCGGGAATTATTCGATACGTTGACGGAATTGGGGGTCGAAGGGATGATGGTCTCACCCGGATATCCTTATGAAAAGGCTCCAGATCAGGAGCACTTCCTCATTCGAGAACAAACCCGGAATCTGTTTCAGCGAATTTTCCATCAGGCCAATCGAAAATGGATTTTCAACCAGTCCCCCCTCTTTCTGGAGTTTCTAAAAGGGAACTGGCAACTGGAATGCACTCCGTGGGGCAACCCAACCTACAACTTGTTTGGCTGGCAGAAACCTTGCTATCTACTTGATGAAGGTTATGTAGATTCGTTTCAAAAGCTGCTCGATGAAACGGATTGGACGGCATACGGGCGCATCAGTGGGAATTCAAGTTGTCAGAACTGCATGGTTCACTGTGGTTATGAACCTTCCGCAGTGGATGCGACTTTCAATTCGTTAAAAGGGTTTGCGGCGACGGCCTGGTTAACAATGTTTGGTGGTTGGAAGACAACACCGGGTCCCGCTATGTCCACCGCAAAACTTGCTTTGCTCTCTGCTGAGGAAAACACAACCAATAGTACAACTACGGGGTCGCCATTGAACGATCAAGAAACGCTGGTGCAACTCGAACTCGAATCTCGTCCTCGGCTGTGAAACCTGAGGCACGTTGATATACTGAATGCCTTGTGAAATTTGGATTGACCTTCGCTCCGGTTAATCCTTTAACTGGCGACGACAGGGAAGTCGGCGTTTGTGACCTCTTCCCTTCTGAAAGTCGTGCCGACATGTTTGTCCCTGATTTTAAGCCTGTTCCCACTTCGCGCCGTCGTTTTTTGCTGAATGGTCTATTAGGGACAACGGCCTTGTTTGGTCTGCAAGGGTGTGGCACCCCCTCGGAAGAACCTCCGACTGAGACGGCTGAAATCGATACACCTACCCAGCCGGTTGATTCGCCGATTGTTGATACGCATATGCATATCTGGGCAAATGATTTCAAAAAATACCCAGTCAAACCCGGTACAAAAGAACCCGAGGTTGAAGCGACCGCCGAGATCCTGATTGAGGAAATGGATCAACATGGTGTTGATTACTCGGTTATTGTCCAGGTTATCTATCATGGTTGGGACAACGAATACGTCGCTGATATGCAGCAGAAGTATCCGGATCGATTTCGGACACAGGGGTTAATTGATCCAGAAGATCCAAACGTGGTAGATAAGCTTGCTTATTGGGTTGAAGAACGCGGTTTACACGGTATGCGGATGAGCGCGATCTACTATCAGGACAAAGATGACTGGATCACCTCCGAGGCACATCACAAGTTGTGGCAACGGGCTGCTGATTTGGGGGCGGTTTTTAACTTCTTCATCAAAACACATCAGTTGCCAGAACTGGAGCAAATGGTGAAAGAGTATCCGGAAGTGAAAGTCGCGATTGATCACTTTGCCTATCTGGAACTCGAAAAAGAGAACACTACCGAAGAACTCGAAAAATTGCTGCGGATGGCCGACTATTCGAATGTCTCCTGCAAACTCTCGGAAATGAGCACCATGTCCCTTACGAAGGAATATCCGTACGCCGACACGTTTTCTTACGTAAAACAGGTATTCGATACGTTCGGCGCAGATCGGCTGATGTGGGGAACTGGTTTCCCAGGTAGTTCCCGGGCACACTACAACCGCCCGACAGTCGAGGAAGAACTCGATCTGGTCCGAAAACATCTCACGTTTCTCAATGAGGAGGATAAGCGGAAGATTTTAGGGGAAAACGCCTACAAATTCTGGAAGTTTGGACCGGTTTGATTTTGCTTGCGGGCCTCGCCTGTGGTGACGATCCAAGTTGTTGGTCCTGTCAGGCAAGCTCTCCCGAAACTGTCAACCTTTTGTGGACGATTCTGGAAGATTTCCGGGAGCAAACGAAATCAGTGATAGTTTCCTTGCCTCGCTGATAATTCAGAAGCTAAACTTGAAACCGGATGAGGAAAGTGATTTAGGAAATCTTGACCTGAAATTCACTGAAAAATCATCTTCTTCTCCCTTCAGCATCGCTGTACCCAAAACATCTCAAAAAACGGTAACATCTCCAAAACAGTTTCTGAAAAAGCGAAAGGATGCTGTCATGCCACTGTATGAAATCGAAACCAATCAGCACATCATGATTGGTTGGGCAGAATCATCAGATGAGGCTCGTGAAATTGCCGGCAAACATTACCCTGAGGAGGAAGTTGTCAGGGTGACTAAGCGGCCACGAGACATCTGGGTGATTTCGAAAACTCTGCTCGGAATTGAATCACAAGGTGAACCTTGTGATACGGCTCGTGACTGTCTCAGTCGTGCCCGTGGTGACAAATTACACGCGATTCGACTTTATATGCTCGACACGGGATCAGATATGCATGAAGCCCAACGGGCTATTGAGACGAACATGTCACTGGGCTGGTAATACACCAGTCTTTTTTTACGGACTTATTCAATATTCGCATGATGGCAGGTCATGTTAAGTGAAGTTGTGTTCGTACAGCTTCACTTAACATCCGCCATTATTTTCTGTGAAGTACTTCTGCCGTTCTTGTGCGTTTAAGGTGGATGCACTCAAGAATGGCTCACGGAAATCGAATGGACATACCGATACCGGCAAAAAAGTCGTCTGCGTTTCCGTTTATTCCCGTTCCAGTGCGGATATCGATTTGAAGATCGTCGTTGAGTAGAAAAGTGAACCCGCCATTAAGGTAATGTTCCACCTGCGCTGTCTCCGCATTATCTGGGAATAACGCATACCATTCTGTGTACATCCCAAGACTCTCACTGAGACTGGTGGCTACCGTCCAGGATTGGGCCCATTCTGTGTATCGGGAACCGCTTGTTTCATCGACGCTGATATTGAATTGTGTACTCCCTGCAGTGCTGAATATCTCATTCAATTCCCAGCCATAGATCCAGTTTGCTCCTGGTAATACTTTTTCATCTGTGAAATCATCGCTTCCAGTTGGAATGGTCATTTGCGGAATGAGTGCCATTTCGGGCAAAAACTCTTCCTGCGGAGTCAGCCCTATTTTCAGACCCAGGTAGAGATCTTCAAATCCGTCTGCCTTTCGCTTCACGCCTTGTACGCGCGCCGATTCTTGCAAAGGTGAAAGGCCCACGCGCAGTTCTAGCCAGTCTTCATACAGACCGTGACGCAATAAAGGTTCTCCAATTGAGTGAGCGATCCCACCATCTCCCTCGTCACTGTTGTAGCTATAGGTGTAACCGAATTCCAACTGTGAAACGCCACGTCCTACTGTGGAAGAGGCTTCCGTGAAATCGGGGCGGTCCGTGACCAATGGCTCGGATAAGGGAGGTGACGAGTCGAATCCTCCACCCCAATGAAAAAGGGTTTTTTGAGATATTGTTCCCACGACATGGTCAAGTTGGTCTTGTCCCGGTAAGGGGTTTTCCGGCTGTATAAATAAGACCATGAGCAGAATTCCAGCCGTTGACCCTGAGACAGGACTGCGACGGTGCTGACAAAAATTGGACATAAATTGACCTGAAAATGAAAAAGGAGAGTTCGGAGACTTTCCGTACCAGGGCATTTTGAGTATATTTGTTTTTTGTGTAGCCAAAAATATATTTTGGGGCACAAAATATACTGTCGGCCTTGAGAGAGCGATTCTGTTAACTTTTCAGGTGTTTTTTTGTGGATTGAGCTGTACTTTAATATGAATGAATTAAAAGTACTCTGTTTTTTGTTGATCGGAAGTCTCTGCTTTACCGGATGCAGTGGAGCAACAAATGGTGAAAGCAAGTCGGCTGAGCGAAAGTTGAAAATTGTGACCACCACCGGAATGGTGACTGACATTGTGCTGGAAATTGTCGGTGATAAGGCTGAGGTAATTGGCTTGATGGGCTCCACGGTTGATCCGCATTTGTACCAACCGTTTCGTGAAGACGGCGTCCAACTAAATGGGGCCGATGTCATTTTTTATTCCGGTTTGAAACTGGAAGGTCGCATGGGGGATCTTTTTGAACAAGTTCGACAACAGGGAAAACCGATTTTTCCGGTCACTGACGGAATAAGCAAAAATCGATTACGAGAACCTCCCGAATTTGAGGGGCATCCAGACCCCCATGTTTGGATGGATGTCTCGTTGTGGAAACAAGCTACCGAATTCATCACGAAGAAGATGATTGAAGTCGATCCGGAACATGCTGCCGAATACCAGCAGAATTGGGAGACTTATTCCGCCAAACTGGATGAACTTGATCAGTATGCGAAACAATCGATCGCATCAATTCCTGCAGAACAACGGGTGCTGATTACTGCTCACGATGCCTTTGGCTATTTTGGTGAGGCGTATGGACTTCAGGTATTGGGAGTTCAGGGGATTTCGACCGAGTCCGCCGCAGGAGTGGACGACATTAACAAACTGGTCAAATTTATCGTCGATCACAAAATTCAAGCCCTCTTTGTCGAAACGACGGTCTCTGAAAATAATATTCAGGCCTTGATTGAAGGCGCAGCGAACAAAGGCTGGCAGATACGAATCGGTGGCAATCTGTATTCCGATGCGATGGGAGAAGAGGGAACCTATGAAGGTACTTATGAGGGGATGATTGATCACAACGTGACTGTTATCGTGCGTTCTCTGGGGGGCCAGGCACCTGAGGCAGGATTACATGGTAAATTAAAACTGGAATCGGACTCGATATTTTAACATTTCGCCTGCATCTGGCAGATCAGCTTGAAAAGCAGCTAGTTGCTGACAAAAATGAATGAGGAACTGTTTGTAATCTGTCACGCTCAGGTCACATTTCATTTGACGAAAAATTAAACGGCTGGTTGCCATGCTCAGGACCGTCCGTCTGTAGAATCGATCTTCATGAATACGCT
>JAGQQC010000362.1 GCA_020426395.1 Planctomycetaceae bacterium | reverse complement strand
TTCCAGGACTCCGATTTCGAAGATACAGCCGCAGCCTTCGAGAAGCTGAAAGTACTTCACGAGGGGGAATACAACCGGCTGCTGAAAGAAATCCTCGGAGACGAACTCGAAAACTCACTGGATAAGGTCTTCCAAAAACTCAAAGATTCGGAGAATGAGGATCCAGCACTCGTTAATCTGCTGGATTATCTCATGAATGCCATCAGCCTGACTGACTTTGAAAATCTTCTCGCAGACTGTGAAGATTCCTTGCTGGACTACTATCCAGTCAGCGGCAAAGGGTTGTACCAGAAGCTGATCAAAATCCTCTCCATGCTGACCGAGGACCATGAGCGATTTACCATCCGGCTGAATTTGTTGAAAAAATATCGACAACATCTAAAAGAAGCGGAACCCAACCTGACAGCTTGGGAAGAACTGCTCGAAACACTCGACCACTTTTCCCAGTTACAAAGCATGCCCTGGAAACTGAAGGATCGCTGGTTGGAGAATGACCAAACCAATCTTATCGAAACCATCGCATATCGTGTTGCCGATACAGCGAATTGCGCATTGCCTCAGTGTGAAGATCGCTGGCAACGATTATTGAAAGTTGCAGGTCCGCAACTTGGCTTCACACACTCTGTTTCCAAACATCTGTATAAACAGATAGAAAAATATTTGACCGTCGGCTCATGGACTGGAAAGAAGGTTTGCATCGTGACTCGACGAATGGCATTGCTCTTGGGCCTGGGAGGAATCAGTTCCATTGTCGTTATGGAACTGTTGAAGATCTATTATGACATCTTCTTCAAGTCCGGCGGTTTTTCTGCGGTTTTGGCAAGCTTCCTGTTATTCCTGATCTACGGGACGTTCTGCATCCTCGCAAACCGCTGGATCGAGGAATAGCGTTACCGATAACGGGCGGTTAGCAACTCACGTGCTTTTCGTACTCGGGAAGCCGCCTCGGTTCCTGTCTCTGCAAGACAAGTCAGATGTCCCATTTTGCGTCCGGGGCGGGGCTCCTGCTTGCCGTACAGGTGCACTTTCACATCTGGGAATTGTCGCGACAATTCCTGCCAGTCAGGCTCTCCCAGCTCCCATTCGTCTCCCAGTAGATTAATCATGGCCGCGGGTTGATAATGATGGAATCTCCCCAGAGAAAGCCCGGCAATTGCTCGTACCTGTTGCTCAAACTGGCAAGTCTCACAGGCATCAATCGTGAGGTGCCCCGAATTATGGGGACGTGGCGCCAATTCATTAACCAATAATCGCCCGTCCTTTGTCAGAAAGTACTCAATACAGAGCACCCCAACCACATTGCATTCCGTCATGACCGTTCGAGTAATTTCTATGGCCTGTTGGCTAATGTTTTCCGGTATTCCTGCCGGAAGTACAGAGAGGTCGAGGATATGATTCCGATGCTCATTGAGAATAGGACCACACGCGGTAAAGTCTCCTTGCCGACTCCGGGCTCCAACGACAGAAATTTCAAGTTCAAATTCAACGAACTCTTCCAGAATGGATTCCTGTCCTTCGTATTCCCGCCAGGTCTGTTCAAGATCGGTATCCACTTCGATACGCGTTTGCCCTTTCCCGTCATAACCCATCGTGGCTGTTTTCAACACTGATGGGCGTCCCAGTTTTTCGACTGCCTGGAACAGATCATCCCGATTCTGCACGGGCATAAATTGAGGGACTGGGATACCCATTTTGGCGAGAGAGGTTTTTTCCCGGTTGCGGTTCTGGGAAAGAGACAAAATATCGACACAAGGATCAACAAGAGCAAACTTCTGAGCAACGTCGGTACTCGCGGCAGGCACATTTTCAAATTCGAAAGTAATCACAGAAACAGATCGGGCGAATTCTTCAATGGCTTCCAAATCATCGTAACTGGCGACAAATTCTCGATCGGCCACCTGCGCGGTGGGAGAATTTTCTTCTGGCGAGAAAACATGTACTCCATACCCCAGGCGTCGCGCTTCGATCGCAAACATACGCCCCAATTGGCCGCTACCTAATACACCTAAAGTCGAACCTGGAGGGAAATAGTGACTCATAAGCTCAGCGAAAAAAAGGGATTCAGACGGATGAAGAACAACGAGAAAAATCC
Organism: Planctomycetaceae bacterium; assembly: GCA_020426395.1. GTDB lineage: Bacteria > Planctomycetota > Planctomycetia > Planctomycetales > Planctomycetaceae > Polystyrenella. Next base: position 2,860 of record JAGQQC010000362.1, on the reverse strand, counting down.
GAGCCGTTTCGCGGCCGTTTTATTTGGGCTCTGAATTCTTGAGCACACTTTCGGTTTGATCTTGATGAAACTGGTGCAATTTTTCCCGTAACTCTGGACGGCTGCTGGCGAGTATCCGAACGGCTAGTAGCGCTCCGTTTTTGGCACCGGCTTCTCCAATCGCCAAGGTACCGACAGGCACCCCACCCGGCATCTGTACAATAGAAAGTAGCGAATCGAGTCCATTCAGTGCCCGGCTTTTCACAGGTACTCCCAGAACCGGCAAAACCGTTTGTGAAGCCACCATTCCGGGAAGATGAGCGGCCCCCCCTGCACCAGCAATGATCACTTCCAGACCGCGTGATTCCGCTTCTCCCGCATATTCAGCCATCCATTGCGGAGTCCGGTGAGCAGAGACGATTCGACATTCGTGCGGAACATCGAATTGATCCAGTATTTCACTGGCGGGTTTCATCGTTTCCCAATCGGACTGGCTCCCCATGATAATACCGACTAAAGGAGCTTTTGCGCTGGTCATAATCACGCTACCTCAAGATAAAACTATCTGAACAAGAGATGTGTTCTGCTTTTGAAGATAGTCGCGAATACCGCCCCCTATAGCAAGCGTCAATCAGAGAAATGCGATCACAAAGCAGGTGGCACCACAAAAAAAACAGGGACGGCATGGCCGTCCCTGCTGGATTCAGACTATTTATTCAGTAATCAGTTATTCTATAAAGCGAAGCCAAACCTGTTACTGTTTCGCAACAATCCGCCCGTAGGCAGTGAAACGGAGTGGCTCTTCTCTTCCGGAGATTTTGACGGTGAACTCTTCAGAGAAGTTACCATCTTCTTCCGGCGGGGTGATCATGATCGGTACGACCTGAACTCGTTTCGCATCTTCAGGCCGTTTGACTTTGAACATATCGCCACGGGTGGCACATTCAATGCTTTCAATCTGGAAAGGTTCTTTACCTTTGATCACCAGGCTGGAGCTTTTAGTCTTTCCAGGGAATAGATTCCCCAGTGCGAGCGGAGCATTCGCCACCATCAAATCAGACTCGACACTGGCTTCAACCAGAACCGGGACTTTGGGATTGTTCACATCGTCTGTGATCAGCACGATTTGATCAAGAAGAGTTCCCAACGGAGCGTCTTCCTTAATGGAGACTTTCAAATTGTATCGAATGTTATAAGCACTTCGAGATGTTTCTGACGCTTCGGCAACGACATATTTGTTGTTGCTGATAATGTCCGTGATGTGCCAATCAGAACGTCCAGAATACTGGATGGCCAAGTCCATCGTTTTGGGTTCACCCTGGTCGATGGAACCAAAGTTCGCCCAGCCAGGAGTGACAACCACATCGGTCCGGATGTAAGCCCGAATCGGCAGACGAACTTCTTTGTAGAAAGGTTTGTCGAATACAACGATGGCGTTCGAGTTTTTCTCATGAGAGAACTTGTTCGTGTCCATCGCTACTTCGATGTAGGCAGTTTCACCGCTTTGGACCGTATCCTTGCTCGGTGTGGCTCCCGTACATCCGCAAGTTGTTTTGACTTGGGAAATGTGAACCGTTTCTTCATACAGGTTCGTAAATTTGAACCGGTACTGGGCTTTTGCCCCTCTTGCGACTGTTCCAAAGTCATGCTTGAGTTCCTCAAACATTTTCTCCGCCCAGTTCAGTTCCTGAGCAGAGGCAAGACCAGTGAAACAGAAAATCAAAGCAATCGCAGGCGCGTATCTAAAAATCTTGTTTGTTGTTCGCATAGTTCTATTACATTTTCTTCTGACGCACACTCAGTAGCGAGTTCTGAACATGCAAGGCACTAAAGTGACCCAGTACGAGGTTGGATAGTTCAAACGGAAAGAGTAGAAACCCGTTGAAGATTTACACTCCTTAAAATCTGCACCTCGAAGACTTCAGAATCAGAGAAAACAACCGTATGCGACATCTATTCAGAATTGCATCCGCTGCCTACACCCAATCATGAAGGTTCTAAATGAAGAACGCTCGACAGATATCCGTTTGAATATTTTGATCTTTCTGATTTTTTCCCTCGCTCGCGTCATGCAGGAAAAAACCATAAACCCCGGCGTCAGGACCCATTTTGAATTTTCAAAAAACGTGGAGGTCGAATTCACTCCCCGGAAAGTTGCCCACACTTTTCCCGTGAATTCTGGTCGTCACCCTCTATTATTATAAGAAGATCAGGACCTCCGCGAACACGAAATTAATTCGCAGATTTGAAAATGTCAATGTTGATAAGATGGGATGAGTTTTATAATCGGTCAGGCTTCGGGTCACCAAGGTTCGATCCCGGATCGCTCCATCGCAGTAACCATCATCGAATTCCGACTTTCAGACATTTGATTTACTCTGGGGCATTCTGCTGTTATAAACGAAATTAGATTTCTACGGCCGCTCTACGCGATATAATCCTTCCTGATACCCATCCTGCCTGTGCGTAATTGGAGACTAGAGAATGCGTTACGTTAAGTCTACACGTTTGAGAAGCTTTCCCGATTATCGCACGTGGTCCTCTTCCGGGGAGTCTACCTCTTTTTCCTCGATTACTCCCGCTACCAACCAGGGAACTCTTTGTCTGTTGCTGAGCACGTTAATCCTGTTCTGCTGCACCGCCCTAAGTTGTGCTGCACCCGAATCAGATAAACCCGCCTCGGGCGAGGAAACCAAACAGGCCGAAAACGGCGAACTGCCCGAATACCCGCGTCCTAGAAAACTCCCCCTCTCAGACAATTTGCTCGATGTTCCCAATGGGGAATGGCTCAACACTTCGGGCCCCATTTCGATGGAAGATCTCCGTGGGAAGATTGTCATCTTCGATTTCTGGACCTATTGCTGCATCAACTGCATGCACG
>JAGQQC010000361.1 GCA_020426395.1 Planctomycetaceae bacterium | reverse complement strand
TTCGGCCAGAATTTCCCGTTCGAAGCGTTCTGCCAACATGCGGCGAATTTTGGTCACACCCAGGTTTCTGTTTTGAATGGCAACCATGATCAACTGCGGAACGGCCTTGCTCCAATAAGGAGGAGAGTCACAGAGATCCATGACGGCATCAAAATCCTTCTCTTCCAGATGCATGGAAACTTCTTCGAGAAAGGCCTCCGAGTTAGCCCGGCTGCCCATCGATTTCTTTTTGACGTTTCTGTTCAAAATGAAAACGCAGGCCAGTCCTGCCATCGCGGCCAGGGCCATGGCGATGTAAATGAAAATACCGAAGTATTCGAGAAAGATTTGTTTGAAGTCCATCGGGAATTCCGCTTTTGAAAAAGTATGAAGTCAGGTTGTCTGGTCAGGTCTTTCTGGTTATCTCATTTCAGTACTGAACCATTAACGTAAGTAAATTTGCCGGGTGACAATGAAAGTATATCCCTGGGAACGCCTGCTGACGGAAAAGTAGGTCCTGCGGATTTCGCGTGGATCGCGCTTCCGATAGTCTTTTTCCTTTTGAGCCAGGAGGCTTTCAGTTTGAGCGGGATAAAAGTGGAGGATGGGGACAGAGGCGGCGTTCACCCCTGCTTTCTTCATGAGCTCCACGTCTGATTTTCGTCGCCCGGCATTTTGCCATTGCATATACAGTCGTTGCTCTTCATCACTGATTTTTTCGCGACGCACTGTTGGAGTGCTGGCAGAAAAATTGGAGACATACACGATTTCGTCGCCCAGAATCGCGCCGAACTCAATCTTGAAGAAATCAAGCTGGTCGGCGTATTCTTCGAGAGTATCTTTCTCGCCAAAGCGGACAACCCATCTTTGGGCTCTGGAGATAGCTCCTTCACCCCCTCCTTCTCCCAGGGGAGGTTTTCCGGAACCTTCAGCTCGTCCCGGTTTACCCGTCGATTCGAGTTGTTCTTGAAATTGATCTTGCACAAATTGAGACGCATTATCAGATAGTTCGACGACTGTTTCGAGTGTTTCCACAATCTGCGTTTCTTCACTAGGCAGTTCAGCCTCGGAAGGGTCGTCACTGATGTCTTCCGGTGAATCGACTTTTAAGGTTTCATCAATCGCTCCATCAGGTTCTCCCCCGGCAGGGAGCATCGGTTCGACAATCATTTCTGCTTCAATTACTGGAATCCGTGAGGAGTACCACATTAGAAAGACGACGAACGCTCCGACCAGACAAGCCATGATAAGGGAAATCATCCAAGCGTTAACCCGGTCGAAGCGGGTGATCCGCATGACTGGGGTCGGGTGTGGAGTTTTGGTTGCCGTGGCCATGGGCTGTTGTACCTATTTCCGGAGTTCAAGAACGATCATGAATGACTACATGAGCTGAACAGTTTCCGAGAGGGGGAGGTCGATTTCTAGTATAAGGGGCGTTTGCAGAGAATTGTGATGCTGAAGAGGAAACAGAAAATATTTATCGGGAATATTTGACCGGAGTAGTCCAGATCTTATCGATGAGTTTGCCGTATCAAACGATACTTGAGGAAACTAAAGGTGGGTAAAATTTGCCAGTGATTATGAGGAGGTGGGTTAGGGTTTTTCTTCCGGTCCACAAGCACAAACCAGGTTGCCACAACCAGGGCAACCACCGCTATACTTCTGTCGGACGGCCTCACGAAGATCGATTCCACTGATGTTGGCGATTGTGGCCAGCCAGGCCAACACATCGGCAAATTCAGCAGCCAATTCTTCTCGTGTTCCTTCACGTAAAGCGGCCGATAATTCGCCCACTTCCTCCATGAGCCACATGAAGGTTCCTTCGACACCCCGTTCTTCGTCTTTTCGTGAATACATGCGATCGATCAACGGTTGCAAATGATCCAGTGAAAATTCCGATTCAGGGGAGTGGCTCTCGGCCATGGATGGCTCCAGGACGTTGGAAAAGAAAGAGGATGTTACACCGCCCATCCACAAACGTGAGTGCTTCCTGTCATCGATCAGGAATTCAAAAGTTTGCGGAAAGGCATGCACATCCCGGTGGAGTGATAACTGGAAAGGAAGAAGACCGGGTGGTGAAAATCACCTGAAATCGCCTTCGAGTCTAGCCATTCACGACAGAGTTTCCAACGTATATCCTCGAAAACGTTTAAGAGTTCATACAATCAACACCAGAAATTTCGCCGGGCCCCATAATCATAAAAAAAGCGGTATTAGGGCTTTGAATTGTTTGGGTTGATGGAAGAATGTCAACTAGTTTGGCCGGGCTGTTTTTTACCGACAACCCAGAGGAGACCACTGCAAGTGATCAGGCAGCCAAGCAACGCGAGGGCAACGTCCTTTTGGGCATCCCACATATCTCCTTGCTGCCCGTTGTAACTTTCAGCCATATCGGGAGCGGCGACCATCGCGAGTGCCCATTCAGCCAACTCATACAAGGTCGATGTGGCCAGGATGGCTTGAATCGTGAACAGGACCAGAAGGGTCTGTGATTTTGTCACGAATCGTTCGCATAAATGCCAGAGCGGTATGGCCAGCAAGATTCCATACATGAAATGGACAAAGCGGTCATAGTGATTTCGGTGCCAGTGGAAGGTCTCTGTTAAAGTGAACCCGAAAAACCAGTCCAGCCAGTCATCATAAGGAACCAGTGAGTAAAGATAGCGGGCACCGATCAGATGTAAGATGAGAAAGAGGACCAGGGCGTAAAAGTCGGTTTCCCTTAATAACCGGTAATGAAGCATTATAAAAATAACGATCCAGGCTATTGTCGTAGGAAGATGTTGCAGCAGATAAAACTCGGGATAGGGGACATTGATACTGAGTCCGACCCAAAGCAATAGAAACAGGACCATCGTGGCATTACGACATCGGCGTTTCCAAGAAATTGGTTCTGATTTTGTTTGCTGAATTTCCATCCCCCCATTTTATCAGGCCTGCTTACGCAAGCGCAAAAAAACTTCCCGCATTCGAAACGAGATGCGGGAAGTTGTGTCAGATGAATTCAGATTAATGGTGTTAAGAGCGAACTACTTGACTTCTTCGTGGCCAAGAATATCACTCTCTTCAAAGGTCATGTGGTTGACGACCGTACGACGTTCTGAAGTGTAAACCAGATGAATCTTGCCATCTTTCCCCTGGATAAAATAAGGATAGGCGGCGCTATCCTCTGGCTTATTCACCACGATTCGCGAATGAGGCCAGGTTTTTCCATTGTCAGTTGAAACACGGACAACCAGCGGCATCCGCCGTCCTTCGAAACTATTGTTATAAACAAACATCAGGTGACCGTTTTCCAGTTTGATCAAGTCGACGGCTGAGTTCGGGTTCGGGTATATCGTATCCTCGCCTGGAGTCCAGGTATGGCCACCATCGTGCGATTCCGTTTTCACTACGAAGCCATCGGGAACAAGTCCATACCCTCCCCCTCGGCGACAGTAAGCGATCAGGTGATCGTCGTTAACCTGTACAACGGAGGGTTGAATATTTCCCATGCGGGAATGAACAATGTCGGTGAACTTCCAAGTCATTGTTTCCGGATCGAGCCGGGCGAAGAGGGAGCCACTTTCAGCTCCGACGATTTCCCGATCATTTCCAGTTTCGTGATAGATGGGGAGCAGATAGTCTCCGTTATTGAGTGCAATCGGCTGCGAGCGGACCATCATTCCTTTGTCGAACGTAAGGATTTCGGAATCGGTCCAAGTGTGGCCGTTATCTTTGGAGTATTTGTACTTGATGATTGAGTCGGACCAGGTATCACCGTAACGCACCACATAAAAGAGCCAGGTGATTCCATCGGGGGATGCCCAGATGACACCATTACCATCAGCGCGATCGGGTGTGTCGGCGATTCGTTCGGGAGTGGTCCATTGATCGCTCCCTTTGACTAATCGCGAGCCGTAAACGGCGGTGTCCCCTTTGTACTCTCCTTCACCACCATAATAAGCGATGAACAAGTCACCATTCGGAAGTTCCTCGATGGTGGCTGGGTGCTTGTAGATTCCTCCAGGAATGGTCGGATCAAGCACGCGCTCGTGTTTGATCTCCGCCTGGGAGAATGAGGCACAAAGACAGAGGGCACTGGTTGCGAACCAACGGGTGAGGCGTGAACTAATCATAAAGCGTTTATACCTGTAAGATTTCAATAATTAAGCTGAAGCTGAAAGGCGTCTAATGACGGTTCCTTATTTTGCTTAAACTTAAATGGAGATCCTACCGTCGTCCAGCGGGAAACTACGGTTGTGAGCCAGACTTTTGTCCAGTGGTAGGGGAAAGTCAGTTTAGTTCAACCGCTTCTTCCCAATGTTCGTACAATTCCTCAAGCCGCTGGCAGGTAAATTCATACTCTTCCAGGACCAGTCTCGTCTGTTCTCCATCTCGCTGGATTTTAGGATCGATCATTTTCGCTTCCAGCTCCGTTTTAAGTTCTTCCCGTTCAGCGATTTCGATTTCAATGTCCTCTACCTTGCGGTAGGGGAACTGTCTTTTTCGCTTTGATTTCGGTTTGGAGTTCTCATTCGCAGGAGGATCAGGATTTTCCTGAGGAGCGGGTTCAGACGGGGCCGGTTTGCCTTTCTCAGGTTTGCTCATAGAGCCTGATTCCAGTCGCTGGCTTTCCTGAAACTTTTGAAAGGCGGAATAGTTCCCCTCGTAGTAGTAGCAGCGATCTGGTTCAAAAACGAGCACGCTTTTCGCGACCTGATCGATGAAGTAGCGGTCATGGCTGACAAACAGAATTGTGCCGTTGAATCGTAACAGCGCTTCTTCCAGCGATTGACGAGCCCATAAATCCAGATGGTTGGTCGGTTCGTCGAGGATCAATACATTCGGGAAAGTGAGCGCAAGCTTGGTCAGGGCGACTTTACTTTTTTCGCCACCGCTCATCGCTCCGACTTTCTGTACAGCCAGTTCTCCCTTTACACCGAATTTGGCGAGCCAGTTGCGAATGGTTCCGGGAGTAATATCGGGATTATCGAGCGGGCGGGCCGCTTCCACTCCATCCAGTTTCGGATCGACTCCTGAAAGCTGCTGGTCGTAGTAGCCAATTTTTACAT
>JAGQQC010000360.1 GCA_020426395.1 Planctomycetaceae bacterium | reverse complement strand
AAGGCATCACTGCCTGTTCAGAGGGTATCCTAACCCGCCACTCTGCGGGAAGCAATGAGCGGGGAAGCTTCTGCAGAATCCTCTTCTGTTTTGGAGGCAATCAATAAAAAAGCCGAAGCTGATCAGCTTGCCCCCGAAATGTTCAGAGGCAGGCTGACCAGCTTCGACTAGAGGAAAAAATGCTTGGGTTTAGTCCAACAATTCCAGTTTTTCCTTCCGATAGGCCAGCAATTTCAGGCAGCAGGGAAAGATTGAGGGCGATTCGTTTTCCTCAAACCGAAAGCCTTCAATGGAAGTTGGAGTTCTCTATTGGATCTAAAGTCGAAACAGAGATTTCGACGTTAGATCACGCCACCATGTGTACGGTAAGGTGTGGCGGTATCCGGGAATTCAAGGAACCAGATTCGTTCCCAGATCCCGTGGATGTGACGTAGGTTTTCAGAAACAAAGATCAGTTGGCGGGCACGTTCATTACGTTCTACCGAATACATCGGAACAAAACATCCGATTTGAAATCCAAGGGCAGAAAGTAACAGCATCCCAAGAATAAATTTCCGCATTTTTTCCTCCATGAAAATTCACAACTAAGGTTCGCCGTTGTACGCGATAAGTTGAGCAGTTTTTTGGGTCATGGTGAGTTACGTTCAGTAACTCGCTCGAACTGTAATGGGCAGAATCAGTCGAGATTGTCAAATGCGGGTCCGCTGAAAAATTCAGTCGTTCGTCGTATCTATTGAACCTGAACGGGTATTCCGGGAAAGCTCATTATCTTCAAGTCAGTTTACTTCCCAAGCAGAGAAGAAAGACTTAAGAGAATTGAGAACCAGATCCGCCGTCAAAGTTTCCAGGATACGAAGTCGGTGGTGGCGAAGTACTTTCTGGAGCGGAGTTTGAGTTCATTGAACTTTCACTTGCCTTCTGGCGGGCGAGTTCTTCGTCTAACTGACGAACTCGCTCTTCCATCTCCTTGCCTGGTTTGAAAGTCACGACATATTTTTCGGGAACTTCCACCGAGGCATTCGTTCGCGGGTTACGGGCACGTCGGGCTGCTCGTTTCTTGACCTCAAAAACTCCGAAGTTCCTTAGCTCGATGCGTTTATCGGCGACAAGTGTCTCCACGATGGCATCAAACGTCTTCTGGACAATTTCCTTGGTCTTCAACTGTGTCAGACCGAGTTCTTCCGAGATGGATTTTACTATTTCTTTTTTGGTCACACTCTGGTCTCCAGAGAAACGCCAGTGAACTGGCTGAGTTTACACCGAAAAACACCGATGAATTGACTCAAGTGTATGACCAAAAGGAACTTAGTGTCAAGAGGATTCTTGACGAACCCGTCGGAAGTGGCCAGTAATACCGACCCACAGCTTGTTTGACAGATCTCTCTGTTTCTGGGATTCCTCCTGTTCGATTTTTGTAATAAGGACTTAGGGAGAGGAGCTTTGATATAACCTGTTGTTCGGTTGTAAGTCTATTGTAAATAACAGGATATGATTTTTGACTCTGTTTTGATCCAACCTCTCAGCGGACCAATGGTGCTCCATTGTCATTCTTCGACAGATCACCCTTTCGCCCTGCACACAAAACCCGAAAAATCCGCAAAATCGACAATCTTTAACAAATCGCTTTTTTCTGTTGAACTCCCACCTCTCCCCTGCTGAATGGGTGGATAGGGGCCGTTCCGTCTGTCTTGCTCGTAACTACTGACGGTCAATTACGTTCAGACGATATGTGAAGCGTGCTGCCTCGGCAGTTGAAGATTCCTGATTTCAGTCAGGCTCTGCCCTTACTTGATCGGAAGCCGATAGCAGACAATCTGCGTGTCACTGCGTGCGATGATGTACTCGCCCGCATAGGCTGGATGAGCCCAGGTATTATCGAGTAGTTTGACGCGGGATTCTTCCGTGAAGCTTTCAGGGGTCAGGCGAGCAATCAGGAATTCGCCTTCAGCGTTCAAGATCATGGCCCGATCGGAATCGTTTAACCAAACCAGTGTGGCTTGCGGGTTACGGCCACGCGGGGTGGTTTGGTTTTCGTCATCCCATTTCTTGTCACCCGTTTTCAGTTCAAAGCAGGTGAGTCCATATTGCTTATCGAGCAAGTAGGCGCAGTCTCCCTTGTATAGAGGCTGGGACATTAGTCCACGCAAGTTTCTGCGGTCTTCCCACAACAATTCTGCCTCTTCTGGTTTGGTTCCCAGTTGAATTGCTTTGGAGCCGTCCCAGTACCCGCAGACAAGCACGATATCCTGATGCAGGATCGGTGTGGCGATGGAGACTTTGTAGGTGATCTCGTAAGGATATTCCCACAGAGATTCCCCCGTTTCTGCATTCAGCCCCCGAATGTGAGAGGGAGTCCAGAAGACCAGCAGGTCAATCCCCGCATGGTGTCGAACGATGGGAGTGCAATACCCGGCCTCGTCCGAAAGCGATGACCAGATTGGTTTTCCTGTAAATCGGTTAAGAGCGACAATTGCGCCCGAGCTGGTTTCCTGTGTGGCGGGTTCGGATTGATCGGCCCCGGGTTGAATGATCAGCTTCTCCTCATGAATGACAGGCGAGGCTGCATAACCCCAATCCGGGAGGCGTCCGGCAAGATCGTTTTGTAAATGAAGCGACCAGACTTCAGAACCATCCTCCACTTTGAGGCATTTCAAATCTCCCATCGCACCGCAAGTATAAATCAGATCCCCAACAACAGTGGGAGCGGCGCGCGGACCGTTTCCGTAATCAAGATCGTTATACTGAACGGGATATTGGTGAGCCCAAAGCCGCTCTCCTGTTTTCAATTCAAAGCACTGTACCCGTTCCACTTCCTGGTTACTGAACTTCAGATTTGCTTCCCCCTGTTCCAGACGATCATGTAAAAAAACTTTTTCGTCCGCAACTGTCACTCCGGCGTAACCTCCACCACATTTGTGTTGCCATTGTTCTGGCATATCTTTTTCTGTGAAGGTCGACTGCAGTTCCGGACCATTCCAGGTTCCATTCATCCGGGAACCTCTCCACTGGGGCCAATCTTCAGCCAGCAGCATGGAGGGGGAACTTTGTGCAATCAACAGACAGAGTACGGCGGTGAGTGAGACAAAGAATTTCATAGTCGGCGTCGCTTGGAGAAGAGAGTGTGAACAGAACGGAGGGATTTCTTGCTTACAGTGTAATCGGTTGAGGGAGGGGATGGGGAGCGTCCAGCCAGGTACGGTTCCACAGTTCCAGCATTAACAGTGACCAGATCCGTGCCGCATGATCTTGCGATTGTTGTTGATGTTCCCGGAGTAACTGTTCGATTCCGGCCTTTTGGAAGTAACCTCGCGATAACGATTGCTCGCTGAGCAGAATGTCATGAGCCAGATCCTTCAATTCATTTCGGAACCAGTGATCCAGCGGAACTCCAAACCCCATTTTGGGACGTTGCCGGATTTCATTCGGAAGTAAATCCCGAAAGGTCTCCTTCAAGATTCGTTTTCCCGATTTCCGGTTCAGTTTCCAACGTCTGGGGAGTCGGGTAGCCAATTCGACGACTCGGTGATCCAGAAAAGGGCTCCGACATTCCAGGCCATGCGCCATGCTGGCAATATCGACTTTGGTTAAAATATCACCGGGCAGATAAGTCTGCAGATCCCCTGCCATGATTTGAGTGATCAGATCGCGATTCGAGGATGATCTCATCGCATTGGTAAGAAATTGCTCGGGGCTTTTGATTGAAATGGTTGAGCGAAATTCCGGTGTGTAAAGAGCATCGAGATGCTCCTGTCGATAAATCGAAATCCAGCGAAAGTAACGCTCTACCGGGGCGGAGTTGATTTCGGATAAAAATCGTTTTAACCGGCGCGAAGTAGAACGATATTCAATCGAACCTGGCCAGTGCTGCCAGAGTTTTCTCGCGAGTATTTTTTTGACGGGACGCGGTAACTTTGCCACCCACGTTGCCAGGAGCATTGCGCGGTAACGATCGTAACCTCCGAAGAGTTCATCCCCTCCATCCCCCGTCAATGCAACAGTCACTTGATGGCGGGTTTCCTCTGAGAGATACCAGGTTGGGATCGCTGAACTATCGCCAAAAGGTTGGTCGTAATGCCAGGCAAGTTGTGGGAGTAGTTTTTCTATTTGAGGAGTTACCGTACGCTGATGATGGGACGTGTTCAGTGTTCTCGCCGCGAGGGTTGCGAATGAGGATTCATCAAATTCTTTGGCTCCGAAACCAATCGAGAAAGTTCGTACCGGTTGGTCGAGCTCCCGGGCCATCAATCCGGTGATGATCGTCGAATCGACTCCTCCCGACAGAAACGAACCCAGAGGGACATCGCTGCGTAACCTTTGCCGGACGGCTTCGGTCAACCGCTCTCGCAACTCTTCCTGCGTACGAGAGTAATTTTCCGGTGTGTCGGCGATTTCTTCCTCTAAGGAGGGTGACCAATATCGTTCTACGCTCCAACCGGTCCGCTCCCAGACTGCGTAATGGGCGGGGGGAAGTTGGGTGATTCCCTGATAGATACATGTTGAGTGCGGAACGTATTGATAACGAAGATAGAGATCGATCGCCTCTCGGTTCAGTTCCGGTCGTTCTGCAAGCAGAGGGAGTAATCCCTTGAGTTCGCTGGAAAAGAGAAATCGATCAGATTGATCGCTGTAAAACAACGGTTTCTGACCGAGTCGGTCACGCGCCAGAAAGAGTGTTCCTTGCTCTTCATCCCAGATTGCGAAAGCGAACATTCCCACTAGACGCTGGAGGCAATTAATTCCGTATTCTTCGTATAAATGGAGAATGACTTCGGAGTCACTATTTGTTCGGAACTGATGCCCTTGCTGTTTCAATTCCTCTTTCAGTGATTGATAGTTATAGATCTCCCCGTTACACACCAGGTGCAGCGTCCCTGTTTCATTTGCAATCGGCTGTTGACCGGTGGCCAGGTCGATGATGGAGAGTCGTCGATGTCCCTGCCAGCAGGCAGCGGAATCCGAAGAAGTGGGAGCCCCCCAGTATTGTCCGCTTGAGTCGGGGCCACGATGGGTGAGTTGGTTTGTGGCCTGTTCGAATTGAGTCGGA
>JAGQQC010000035.1 GCA_020426395.1 Planctomycetaceae bacterium | reverse complement strand
CTGATCGATATCACGTGTTGAATGTAATGAAACCGGTCATTCACTTCCGCTTGCTGGATCAGGGTCCCTTTCGACCCATAAAAGCTGACAGGCAATCCCGGCATGAACTCTTCATTTTCAAATTCAATTTCAACAGAGTAGTTTTTGAAATTCTCTGTTTCCCGCTTTAAGGCCGCAACCAGTTCCTCTTTTGTCATTGCCGCCGTATCGTTCGCCGCACTGGTAAACATTCCCGAAAAATAGCCGAGAAATGCAATCAGCGTTACAAAAAGGCTACGAGACGAATAGTGTCGGGAATTCATTTGGGCGCATTTCATCTGAATAGAGGAGGACCTGGTCTGCTAATATTTTAGAGACTAACTACAAGCTACCGTCCGCAGGAACCCACTGCAAGGTGATGATCGCCAGCGTGCTGGAGACCAGGTATAACAAAGCCCATCGACTGCTAGTTCGTGAGATCAGTCGGTATGAATCGTCGCCGCATCGTTCCTGGTATTGCTGGCAGGGTTTGGATTGTGGAGTGATTGGTTGGGATTAAGAGCCGCAATTGTGTCTGTAAAGCGTTAGTATGGGTAAAGAAGACACCATCAGTATACAGGTAGAAGTTATGTATCTAACTCATTTCACATGGACAGGTAACGCACCTACCCCTGGATACATAGTGGATCAGGAGTGTCCTGAAACGGTCGTGGGATGGATTCGTGTTAAAGGGGGCGATCAATGTTGTATGGCACTGCTGTATTTTGCCAGACAAGCAGATCAATACCTGAATGAATTCGACGTCCCTGTCGTGTTGCACGATTTTGCGGATCAATTGAATGTGAACACGGCTGTTGAACTGCTACAAGAAGAGGCAGTCATTGCCACCGGAACAGTACTCTCGGAAATAAACGATCCCGATGCAACCTTCCTCAATCATTACCTGAAGCTGTTTCTAAAGCATAAAGGGGGTTACTGTGATCTTATGTTTCTGGACGGTGATGCTGATCGAATTAAATCTTGTCTCCTAAAACAGATCTCATTGGTTTGGCAGGATCCGATCATCGTCGAAACGAATTCTGTCTCGTTTCCTTTTCGAGACATCTCATCGGAAAACATCCCGAGTTTTACCGACGATCCTGGTGAGTTTGATATTCTTGTTGCTTCAGGACCACCTTTCATTAAACCCGACTTCGGTCCAACCCAGCACCGTAGCGTGTTATGTTTCGTCATCCAGAAGCCACAAAAGGTTTCCTTCACCACAGAATTATTTGAATCTTATCCACCATTCTTCGGATCAATGTATCAAGGTTATGGCAAAATTCATTTTCGATCTTCGAGATTGACGCCGGTCTGGTTCTTTCGACCGGATTGGAGTTTCCAGATAGACGATTCCAAACAACAGAGGGCCTCCTATATTCGTCAAATCATTAATGCATGTAGTGAACTCTATTCTGCAAGTCCGACACTTGGCAAAAACAATCTGGATAAGGGATAGTTTAATGGCAGGTCTATTTCTCGGTCATTTCAAAATGATGCCGAACGAGCCCTGTAAGTTTGGGATTTTCCTGGATTGTTATCCTACAACCAGGCGTTGCGAGGCAATCTTCGAGGGCAGCGATAACTTGTGGAACATTCACCTCTGCTTCACAAAACCTCCGAAGGAAAACGACACGGAGTTCGAAGTTCCATTCTATATCATTTTCCCGAGCGGTCCCTGGCGGGATCTAGTCCCGGGTTCGACATTCGAATTGCGACGCGGGCACAGACTTCTCGCCAATGCGACTGTACTTGCGGAAATTACCGATCCGGCAGAGGTACAGGGTAACTCTGCCGCCGAAGAGTTCCTCAGCCTGAAACGAGGACATTGCACAGCGATCTTTACAGACTGCGATGTGGAGAAGTTTAAATCAAAACTTCTCGAACGAATGTCCGCAAACTGGCCGAAACCCAGCCAGCATAAAATCACCGCCACCGATCAACGATTGAATGAAGCTCTTTTCCACCAATTGCCCAACGTGACGAGCAAACCGGTTGATGTCGACATTATTCATTTTTCCGGAACAGCTCCTATCGATACCCTTTCAGAGTCCCTTTTATTCGAAGACACGGTCTGCGTCGTTGTGCAGCGACCTGTCGGCGCACCGGTGGTGACAAGCAGCTTTAATTCCGAGCCCTCTTTTTATGGACCGCACGAGGTTTGGCTGAACAGGGTCCACGTCATTTCGCCGAAGTTGACCCCGATCTGGATCTTTACGTTGGATAATCCTGATTTCCACGAGGAATCGGCGAAGTTTGTCAACGACGTTCTGAAGGTTTGCGAGGAACTGTGCCCGTAAGACGAATTGCCGCTAGTCTTTACTCTTCTGCTAATCGCGTTTTGATCTGCTCCTCGACAAGTTCATTTTTGAACAGAATGTCGATCGCCACTCTGTAGAGACTTTCCAAATCTTGAGTTCCGGATATTTTGAGCAGCTCGTCGAGCAGAAGGATTTGCACGTCGTCCGACCATCTCGCGATCACTTCGGTCAGTATCCAGTAATTCCAAACCTCATCCTCGCTCTTGTTTAGAACATCTCGAACCGGTTCAACGCATCTTTCACCGAAATCGATCAGTAGTTTTGCGATCCTGCGTGCGCCAGGCCAGTTTATATCTTGAAGCCAGATGAGCAGGCTGGGAATTTCTTCATCTTGAATGGTATCGCGCGCAGCGATGATATCATCTACCATTGATTCCCAGGTTGATTTACTTCCAGTGGGCTCGAAACTTCGCATTTATTCGCCCCAACTATTCCTGGTCTAGTTTTCCGAACTCACGAAATGCAACCACCCGCTTCCACTCCGGATGGTCATTAACGACTCGTTCCAGTTCATCTATTTCTGTTTCATCTCCCTTAATGATCGTCCGCTCTCCACTCAGCCAAGTCACGACTTGTTGTGCGAATACCGTCAGCAGAACCTCTCCATACATCGAGTTATCTCCCCATTCCGGAAAGGCGATGATCGAACGGAATAATTTTTGAATCTCTGGTTCGCCTTCAAAACACTTTGGGTTGGCCAGCCAGTCATTTTCAGCAGCGATGATATACCACTCGTCGATCCGATTCAGGTAGACAGGCCCCTTCGTCAGGATGAAGGCTTCTTCGGCAATTTGGGCGGCCATCTTGCGCGGGTCTTTGTCCGGGGAGATGTACATATCAGGCCGCATTAAGATCCCCTCGATTGGATCGAGGATCCGTAAATCGGCTGCAGTGTAGTTTTTTTTCGATTCGCTCATCACGTTCAATCTCATGAATCCATGATTAAGACACGCCGGTGACAGTGCGATTGTATCCCGAATCAATCTGAGAATCGTTCCCCAAAATCCAAAATCGCTGACGGGTTTCGGCCTCCATTTGCGAGTTAGCTGTATCAGGTAGAGACGTTTTCTTAAACGTCCCTGCACGTGAAAACATTTCTTGAGGCCGACAGCCGCTTCGTGCTGCCTGTCGCTGAAATCCGTACATACCCCTGAACCATCCGAGTCATCCTTCCGCAGGTCGCTTGTCGCGTCGAAACGACGTTTCCGATCCGGCAACTTCTGCGGGAGGCCCAATAGGTTGTGTTGTTTGAGTGTGCTTTCCCGTGACAAATTATTGTTGCGGGAAAGCCTTTTATATTTCTATTTCCCTCTGAAAAACCAATATCCTCACAACGAAACGCGAGCTGTAAGTCACTACTATACAGTAACTTACGAGGTAATTGCCCAGCCTCTCGTTTTTTCTTGGAAAACTTGTCCGGATTGTGGCGGGTTCTCAAAAGGCTTTGCGAGTTAAGGGTGTCAACCAACGACGTTCAACAACGTCACTCATTAAACATTACTTTCCGCAAAGGTCAAAACAATGAAAAAATCTCTCCTCACCATCGCCGCTGTGATCCTGACTGTTTCTGCTCTGACTGGTTCCGCTCAAGCAGGTGGCTTCGGTATCTCGCTGGGTAAAGGTGGCATCTCCGTTGGTGGAAAAGGCTTCGGCATCTCCATCGGTGGCAGTAGCCGTTCTCAGGGACATCACCACCATCATCAGTCTTACCAGTATCACTCAACTCCCAAATATTACTCCTCCACCCCTAAATATTATTCGTCAACTCCCAAGTATACTACTTCTTCGACTCCAGTTTACACCACTTCTCAGACTCCAAAACCGGTGACCGTGAAACCAACCACCGTTGTTGCCAAGAAAGTGACCACGTTACCGGAAGAGCTTCAGGGAACCTGGTATGAACTTTCTCCACAGAACACGATCTACGCCTATGTACTCCGGGCCAGCGACTACGATATGTACGAAGTCAATCCCAAGACGGAAGAAGTCGTCGAAGGTGAGAATGGTCAACCCAACATGTTGAAGAAAGAACCACTCACATACGAAAACAGCCAGTTGATTCTTTCGCCCGGTGAAAACCAGGAAGGCCCCTACCAGTTCAAAGCTGGACCGGAAGAATTTGAAGCAGCCAAACTGCTCACTTCAGCCGATGGCAAAGACGTTCGTCTGATCAGCAAAAATGTAAAAGAAGTTCTGGCTCTGGCAGAACCACAGACAACGGAACCGACAACCAAGCCAACAACGGAACCAGCAACCAAACCGGCAACCAACAGTGTGAATGGTGCAGCGTTGAAGATGGTGACCTACAAGTCAAAAGGAGCCACCCTCATGATCTTCCTGGATACTCCCGGAAACTGGATTGAATCTACTCCCGAAGGTCGCGTGACTTACACGGAGTTGGGACGGGATGCGGAAACGGTCTTCCTGAAAGCGAACCAAAGCAGCACCATCCTGGAAATCAACCTGAAACAAAACGTGATCGTGGTCAACGGTCAGGATACTCATAACATCGTAAAAGCTCTGTAAACTCAACGAGTCTTCACCGGTTCTTCTCCACAGAAACCTGAATACTCAACGAAAGAGCAAAGATGATTACTATAGATTTCTAGAGCCTTTCTGAAACAGTCTTCCCGTTTCAGAAAGGCTCTTTTTCTCACCACACATTATGGAAAGCGCGAACAGGATGTTTATTCGATCTTACCTTCTCATCGTCGGACTAATACTGGCTTCGCTAGCCAGTCCGGCGTCCACAACCAACAAGACCACCGAACGAACCCTCCCGGTTCTACTCCAGAAACTCGATCAATCCCTCGATGCGGTTGAAGAGGCATTAGATACGAACAACCAAGCTCAGCTGGAACCCCAACTTCGTCAGGCCTATGTGCAGACGATTTCGGCAGCCGTTCAGTTGAGAGTTGACCTGAAACAGTACGGACCGGTTCCTGGCATTAAGGATATCACCCCCGGTGAGTCTGACCTCCCCACCTGGCACAAGAAACTCAGCCAGCGACGATCGACCCTGATCGAATCCCCGACCTGCTCAGCAAATCAATCGACCCTGGATACGTTGTACGAACTCGTTCCCATCCTGGATCAGATCTACTGTCATGCGATTCAAAAGAACTGCGTCTATCCGGAGGGGGACCAGCTGGCGGGCGTGGGTGCCTGTTTTGAACAGGAAGGAGAGATCGCCTACATGGCAGGCGTGATTGATGACCGCATCGTCTCTCGGGTCCACCAACTTCTCTGTACGGGAACGATTCGTAAAATCGTGATGGTCTATGTCCCCGGTTCCTGGGACGACGGCGCTAATCTCGCCGCCGCTCTAAAACTTCACCGAGCGAATATCGCCACGCACGTGATAACGGGCGGCACGCTTGAATCAGGCGGCGTCGACTTCTACCTCGCCGGCACCCAACGAACCCTCGACGAACATTCTCTCCTCGGCGTCCACTCCTGGGAAGGCAACCACACCACCGGTTACGACCTCCGTTTTAACCGCGAACATCGCGACCACGAACGCCCGTACCTACGCTTCTACCGCGAGATTAAAATCCCCGCCGAGTTTTACTTTTTCACGCTGAAGTACAAACCGGAGGAGATGCATTACATGACGCAGGAGGAGATGGAGCGGTATGGGTGGTGACGAACGCCATTACAACTATTGCGCCAAGTCCGTGTGGAGTGTAATTCAATCATCATACTGTTGCAGCATTTCATCGGCTACAGTTGCTAGGGCGGCAGCCAATTCCTGTTGTCTATCTTGTATCGGCAGGATTGACATGGTTGTCGCTTTCGGCTTCAGAGGCAAATCCGAAAACGAATCCATTCCAACTGCCGATGAATTGATTTTTCGCAATACTTCCAGGTACTCGGGCGAACCTTCTTTGCATTCATGCAATTGCTGAACGTTTTGTTCATACCATTTTGATTGCTTCTCCCACCCACATTCATCAAGAAGCTCACGCATATCTTTGATGATTTCGAAGAGGAGGCAGCCCATTGTTCTGTTCTCTACTTTCGTCCTACAAAATATACCGGCTCATATCCTCATCTTTCGTAATCTCATCCAACTGCTCCTTCACATATTTCGCGTCAACGGTGAAGGTCTTTTTCTTGACGTCAGACGCGGTGAAGTTCAATTCTTCCAGTAACCGTTCCATGATCGTGTACAATCGGCGGGCACCGATGTTCTGGGTTTCCTGGTTGACTTTGAAGGCGATGTTGGCGATCTCTTCGATGGCGTCTGATTTGTATTTGAGCTTGATTCCCTCGGTCGAGAGGAGTTGTTCGTACTGTTGGGTCAGCGAGTTATCCGGTTCGGTCAGGATGCGGACGAAGTCGTCACGGGTCAGATCCTGTAATTCAACGCGGATCGGGAACCGGCCTTGAAGTTCGGGCATCAGGTCGGACGGCTTCGTGGTGTGAAACGCCCCCGCGGCGATGAACAGCATGTGGTCTGTTTTGATCATGCCGTAGCGGGTTTGCACAGTGGTGCCTTCCACGATGGGGAGTAGATCGCGCTGAACTCCCGAACGGCTGACGTCCGCGTTACTACGACCTTCCTGGCTACCGGCAACCTTGTCGATCTCGTCGATGAAGATCATTCCCTGATCTTCGGCAAGCCGCAGGGCTTGTTCGTTCAAGGCATCCCGGTCGATCAGGTTTTCCGATTCCTGCTCAAGTAGAATCCGGCGGGCATCTTTCACCAGCACCTGACGAGTTTTACTTTGGCGAGGCATGATTTTTTCGAACATCGATTGCAGGTCCATGTCCATTTGGTCCATCCCAATGTTAGACATGACATGCACCGGTGCCTGGCGTTGCTCGACGTGCAGTTCCACCTGCTTCTCTTCGAGTTCCCCCTTGCGCAATTTGTCGCGAAACTTTTCTCGCGTTCGTTCCTTACGCGCGATCGCTTTTTCCCGTTCATCCTGATCGACCGGGTTCCATTCGATTTCCGGTACGAGCAAGTCGAGTAATCGATCCTCGACTCGCTCTATCGCCAGATCTTCGACCTCCACCCGTTTCTGGCGCAACAACATGTTGATCGCCGATTCGACGAGGTCTCGAACCATGCTTTCGACATCGCGACCGTAGTAACCGACTTCGGTATATTTCGTCGCTTCGACTTTGATGAATGGGGCGTTGGTGAGATTCGCCAGTCGCCGGGTGATTTCCGTTTTCCCCACCCCGGTGGGGCCGATCATGATGATGTTCTTGGGGGTAATTTCCTTGCGGACTTCTTCCGGAAGTTGTTTCCAACGCCAGCGATTACGCAGAGCAATCGCCACGGCGCGCTTGGCGTCGTGTTGTCCAATGATATGTCGGTCGAGTTCTTCGACGATCTCGCGCGGGGTCATTTCGCGCACGGGAGTTCCTCCACAATAATGTTGTCGTTCGTGTAAATGTCAATCTCGGCTGCAATCTTGAGTGATTCGCGGACAATCTCCGTGGCAGACAGTTTCGAGTTCCGGGCAAGGGCGCGGGCGGCGGCCGTTGCATAGGGCCCCCCCGAACCGATCCCGATGATCGCATCGGCGGGTTGCACAACATCGCCCTGGCCAGTGATCAGCAGGCTATGTTGTGCGTTAATGACAACCATCATCGCCTCGAGCCGACGGAGCATCCGGTCTGTCCGCCAATCGCGAGCCAGTTCCGTCGCGGCGCGAATGACGTTCCCTGGGAAATCTTTCAGTTTATTCTCGAACCGGTCCAGCAAGGTAAACGCATCGGCGGTTGAACCGGCGAACCCAACGATGATTTCGCCCCCCAGCATCGTGCGGATCTTGCGGGTGTCTCCCTTCATGATCGTATTGCCGTAAGTCACCTGGCCATCCCCCCCAATCGCAACCGCATTCCCTTTACGGACGGTCAAGATGGTGGTGGAACGCCATTTCGGTTTATCAGATGAGCCGAATTCACTCATGGAGAAAGCTCCGGATGAAAAGGTCAAATTTGCAGGGTGGGAACTCGTCACTGCGCATTCCCATCCCCTGATGATTCGGGCTAACCGTAACAGGTGCGCCGACTTGGCTCAAGGTAGCGACTTGGCCAAAGCAGGGAAATAGCGAGGGAATTCCTCGTCAGCGGAGGATACGGGAGGTTCGTTATTTAGCGTTCTAACTTGAGAATCCTGACGGGGTGATCATCCCGGTTTATGCCGTCAAAAAAAGCGGCCTGTTCCGTTGATATTCCTGTTGGATTGAAGCGAAGAATCCGCAGTTCGGGAATTTCCGATAAGGGTTTTAACGTGTCCACGGAAACATAACTGGGTATCTGCTCCCCTCCGGGAGACGGCTGATAACTTACCCACAAGGAATTGATTTGCAATTCCTGTAACTGTTGGTGCTCCGGCAAGTAGGCCAAATACTGCGCGAGTTCCGCATCTGGTATGGAAACCCAACCAATCTCCATTTTTTTGAGTCCAGGCAACTGCTGAGAAAATTCCAGCGATTTATAGTGACGTTTGTTTCCTGAAAACCGAATCGTTTCGAGTTTCGGAAGCTTGTTAAGTTCAAATACCAGTGGGTGGTCCAATCGGGGGCAATTACAGATCTCCTGGAGCTGGGTCAATTCCGATAAACCGTACTTTCGAATCTGATCAGACCTGAGATTCTGACTCAAAGTCAGACTCTTCAATGTTGGAATCCGTTTCAATGGAGAGTAGTCAACACACTCAATATCATCCGGATAACCGCCTTCAACTCGATTGAACCTGTAAGTATCACTCATAACTTCTTCTCGAATTGTACGCAGCCGTTTCGATGAGAAGTGTCGTAAAAATCTCATTCGGGCGAGATGGTTCAAACCATCGCGCGGGATAATCACATTTTCAATTTCGAGTGACTCCAGAAATGGAATTCCGGCGATTACTTGAAGCGCTTCCTCATCGAGATCACCTCCCGGTATACACAGCGTTCTTAAATTCGTCATTTTTTGAAGCGGACGTAATAATTCCGTCGCGGGAGTCTCACTACCCAGAGGAATCGACATTCGTAATTCCCGAATTGTTTTGGATCGGGCAATTTGTTCTACTTCCGGAACGGACAGTTTTTCGGTTGCGAAATGAAAATAGCTCAGGGCAGGCATCTCGGAAAGATGCTTGAGTCCTTCAACATCGACATTGGCACTCACTAAGTGCAATTGCTGTAGATTATTCAGACGAGCGAGATTGTTGACCACATCGTTGGACTCTTTGTACAGAATCGCCTTGATAAAATGCGAATCGAGATCGCGGCGGATCAACTCATCGATGACAACCTGTGCCTGATACTCGGGAGTGTCATCGTCGTAAGTGTCCCAGTAGATAACCGGGGAAGGAGGAACTATTGGACTTTGAGAAAATGGTTCGGGAATTTGCCCCAATCGCCAGCGTTCTTCTAGCGTCTCAGGGTATCGCACAAAGAATCCGGGGACTGATTTTTGGACAGACTGGATGAATTCTTCATTCGATTGGGGGCCTAGTTCAGCTTTGAAAGCCTGATATTTTTGATGAACATTCTTCGCACTCAAGTGGGTCGTATCTGCCGCGATTCCTAAAGTTTTGAAGATTGCAACAAAGGTTAAGGCCAGAAGAAAAAGGCGATTCATTTATTCGCTCTCAAATTAGGAACTTCTTCAGTCAGAAATACAGTGAATACAATTCGATCAGAGATTCAGTATTACGCAAAGTAGTTCTGCTTGTAAATGTGCCTGTCAACAGTTTCATTCTTCCTGAAACTAACCCGAAAAAAACAGGCCATTCAGTCTTGCGACTGAATGGCCTGAAAAATGGCAACACACGTCACCATTCTCAAGGAAGGGTAATTTGTGGAGTCTCTTACTGTCCGGCAGCACCCTCCTGACCCAGCCTGCAGCGGGTGCTGCCGGCGAAGACCACTGGGCAAATTTTCGTCTTATGAAAATTCGCCCCGGTACTCAGTAAAGACTCATTGTTTCAGGACGATCCTGGAACTCAGTTCAAAACTCTCGGAGAGGTGACAATTGCTCTTCATTTGCAAGGGGAAGAACAACCCCAACCCGGTTTTGAAATGGCCCTAAACGATCGGTTGCTGATCCCTTTCCAGTATTGAACTGAGATAAAGCAGGGCACTTTCGTGTCCCACATTTGGTTTAATCACATTATGAATTGCCTTGAGGACATCACGACGACTGATCTGACCGACCAGGACACCGTCTCTCAAGACGGGTAATCGGCGGAAATGCGTGTCTCGAAAAATATGCGCAACGGTGAATAAATCGGCATCTTCAGAAATGGTTGCTGCGTTACGATCGACAAAACCATCGATTTGGCTTGTCGGTAGCTGGTCGTAGGCCGCTTCGACCAGGACACTCATGCAGCAGCGTTCAGAAAAAATTCCCAGATAGTTCCGCTGATGATCGATCACCGGAGCCCCGGAAATACGGTGTTTCAGTAGCAGGTCGATGGCTTCGAAAATGTCCATCCCCGGACGGAGAGTGACTAGTTTCGTCACCATTATGTCACGAGCAGTAGAGGCTGATTTCATCATTGGCACCTTCGCAATTAGAGACATGAAGTAAAGAAGAGAAGGCTTGAGGGTCGGCAAGGTGGCTGTGAGAAAGCCGAAGAGGTGATGATTGCCGAATTACCCAGCATAACAGTCCCGGTTCGACCTCATAAAGAAGATTTCGGCCTGATGGAGTGGCTTTTCCAGATTCAAAGGACCTTGAAAGCTGTTAGTCATTGCCTGAAAAGCACTTAAGCGGCGTTCCTCAAACGAGCTCTCTTGCCAAAAAAATCGTTAAAACAGGAAGAATTGAGGCTTTGGCTAGAGTTTTGTTAAGAAAACTCAACTCCCGGATTCCTTGTTCCGTCCATGACCTATTCTTGGGAAAACTGAAATTCTCCTGATATCAGTCGAGCTTTCCGAACTATCAGGAATTCTTGTCACAACATTGAACGGCAAACTGGTCCTGTTACCACCTCAACTGGAGTTGATGATGGCCCCCATCTCTGAAATCACAACCGAACATCTCGATCAAGACACTTCAAATGAAGCGCCTGCTACTGTAGTGCGCCCTCTTCCACCTGAGAAAAAAGAGAAACCCGCTCGGGGAAAATCCTGTCCGAAGTGTGAAACAACGCAGGATTGGGGAATGAATTCCTGGTGTCCGGGTTGCGGATACTACCCCACCTTGGGAGACAAAGCGGAAGCGGTTGCCAATACAGAGGGACTGTTCACCAGTTGGGATGAGGTTAAGGCCGAGAAAATTCGAATTCCGATCTGGTCGGTAATTCTTTTTCTCGGGGTGCTGGCCATCATCGGAGAAAGTCTCTACGCACGGTTAATGGTCTCCAATCAGATGGGGGCCCGAATGGTGTGGTCGTTAATGCAACTGGGGATTGGGGTGTTCACATTGATGTGTGGACAATTTATTGCCGGTTTGCTGGCGGCCTTTAAGTCGTCGGACTTCACCCCCATGGATATCATTCTCAAACCGATTGAGATTTGGAAAGCAAATACCGCGAGGCTTCCTAAAATTGCCTGGCTCTTTCTCATGCTCGGTTGGTCGTTGACAGCAATCTTCGGATCAGTCGCGATCATCGGCAGTATTCCTTACAACGCACTCTTCGAAGACTGGGGTGTGCGGGATCGGGCGAAACCGAATCTGCTACAGGCCGTTGTCTCCCAGGCTCGAAATGCCAAGAAGGACGAAGGAGCCGATAACCTTGAGGATGCGATGAACCAGTTCGTCGGTGATGCCAACGCGGAAGATCTGGAAGAGGAAGAAAAAGCGGCCGCCAATGAAAACCGTGAAGAAGCAGATTGCATCATCATGGGGTACGTGAAGTTAAGCGATTCCTACTTCGACAAAATTATGCTGGCGGCGATGGTTGGCCAGAAACTGAAATTTGTGGGGTCGATCAATTACTACGATCTTCCTCAAGACGTCCAGCTTGAACTGTCCGAACGAATGCTTCACTATCGTACGAAGCAGCCGCTCGTCCACGTGGTCGATAAAGATGCGACCTGGCTCAAGCCAAACCTGATGATCCGGGTCAGCTACGAAAAGATGACCGAGAGTGGACGCATGGTCGACATTGAGTTTGTGCAATCTCTGGCGGACCTTCATCCATAGGACATTCCACAAGAGCGAATTCGAATAAAATAAAACCCTTCCTAAAACCCGGTTATGGTTATTCTCAAGCCTGAAAAACAACTGGTGATTTGACCCATCAGAGGGTTTTAGGATCACTTATAATGAAGCGTAAAGCATGAGGAGGCCCTTTCCGTCACTGACGGGGGGGCCTTCTTCCATTTCGGAACGGGGGTGGGCCCTGTGGACGCCCTTGACCGGGACGACGACCTCCAGGCGGAGGCCCCTGACGCTTGAAACTGAAATCAGGACTCCCCTTAAACGCGCGAGGGATAGAGGGATACTGATCGGTCAGCACGTAATAGTAAGTTCCTTCGGGGTACTCGGGGGTGACTCCGAATCGTCCGTTGCACTCATCGAGATCACCGGCCTCCTCGACATACTCATAGTCCGCAGTGAAGGAACCATCGTATCGTCCGCGGGGGCCATTCGGCCGAGTTCCCTCTTTCAGGCGATAACTGGGCTTCATCTCTTTGAGCCCGCTATTGGCATCTGTCGGATCGGTGTAAGCCCGCGATGCATAAATTGGAAAACCATCTGCTGCATAGCCCAATAATAACATCTGCTCCGAATTCCCACCCAGTTTGTCAATGAGCGCGGTTGGAATACCGTGATAATGATAAGCTCCGTTTGGTTGCACGTGCGCGTGGGACGTATCAACACCCAGATCAATTTTGCCGCTGAGCGCTTCGTAACGCCAACCGGAATCGGGATCATTCTGCCAATACTCAGCCGTTCCCGGATCAAAAGGGACCCCATTCAAGGCGATACCAAAAGGAGAACGACCCAGGTATGTCAATCTTTCCGAAGTCTTGGGTTCGGCAGGCACGCGATAATAATAACGCTGCGAAGAAATCGCGTTTGGATTTCGTCGATTTGGAAATTGTCCATGTTGATGATCGGGCAAACCATTCGCTTCGATCAGCCGGTAAGAACCTTCCACGCGGATGTCGACTTGATTGTTAAGCGGCCCTTGAGAATTGCCTCCCGGATGCGAACCCTCATGGGCGAACACGTGAACTACGCTGAAGCACAAGAACACGAGAACGGGGAACAATGCAAATCGGAGCCGATACATATCAAAATTCCTCGAAATGAGGGGCAGACAGGTCGAAATTCGACAGAGACAGGAGAGTGCGGAACAGGTTTACCCAGAATGTGGGGAAGAAGGGACAAGTAAGACTACCCAAACGGGAGCCCATCTGACAAAATATGACTCTGGTGAGGTGGCCTCCCCAGACGGTAGCAAAACGAGCTTTGAACAGACACGATTGTTGCCGGTAGCCAGTTTCAACCCTGCTGCCCGATCGCAGCCGAAACCGCCCTAAGTTCGTATTTACAGTGCCACGCTTTTCTCGTGGGCAACCCTTGCTGTATTACGCGATCCGACAGGCGAGTTCAACATGCTATTTGCAAGAAATAGCACGCAAAAGAAATGGCATACAGTAGGGTTCCTTTTCCACTCACCCTGTCGCGACATGTTCACTGGACTCGTTGAAGGCCTTGGTATTATTCGGGAGTTAATTCCTGAACAGACTGCCATGCGCCTCCGAGTGGAGCTTCCCGCATCACTTTCCGAGGGAACGCAGAACGGCGATAGCATTGCGATTAACGGCTGTTGCCTCACCGTCGTCGCATTCGAGGGCAATCTACTTGATTTCCAGGCTGGTTCAGAAACCCTTTCCCGGACCAACCTCGGACAGTTAAAACCGGGTGACCAGGTCAATCTCGAACGCGCCCTCGCCGCAGGAGCCCGATTGGGTGGGCATTTCGTGCAAGGGCATGTCGATGCAACCGGAAAGGTCGTTGCGATCGATCAAGAAGGGGAATGGACCTTCATGCGGTTCTCCATTTCTGCTGAACTGGACCCGCAAATGGTTTCAAAGGGATCGATTACGGTGGATGGGATTAGTTTGACGTTGGTCGATGTTAACCCAGGAGAATTCAGCGTTGCCCTGATCCCGCACACGCTGGAAGTTACCACTCTCGGAGAACGCCAGGTTGGTGATACCGTGAATATCGAAACCGACATTATTGGGAAATACATTCAAAAACTGATGCAGGGTGAACGCCCTCCACTAGGAGAAACATTCAACGCATGACGAGTCCTTCCGAGCGGCAAACGCGATCCTATTTGATGGAGCTGTTCGAACGCCGGGGATTCAGTCCGCGCCATTTTCTGGGACAGAACTTTCTGATCGATGTGAACCTGGTGGAATACGTCGTCGAAAAAGCAGATCTCTCCCCGGAAGATCTTGTGTTGGAAGTCGGAGCCGGCACGGGTGGCATGACGACCTTCATGTCGGAAGAAGCGGGCCATGTGATTTCGGTTGAAATCGATCCGAACATGTACGAACTTGCTTCGGAAGCCGTCGCGACAAAAGATAACGTGACAATGATCAATACCGACGCCCTCAAGAACAAAAATCGCTTTTCCAAAGAGGTATTGGATTTAATCGATGCTCAATTAAAGGAGCATCCGGAATACCGGTTAAAGCTGGTCGCAAATTTACCTTACGCAGTGGCGACCCCGATTATCTCCAATCTCGTTGCCAGTGATTACGACTGGAAGCGAATGGTCGTCACGATCCAACTCGAACTGGGGCAGCGGATGGAAGCGGGACCGGGAACCAGCAACTACGGTGCGCTGTCTGTCTGGTTACAGTCGCAATGTCACGTGAAAATTCTGAAGCGGGTCAGTCCCAAAGTCTTCTGGCCGCGACCGAAAGTTTACTCCGCGATTGTCCAACTGACGCCGAACCCCGGTGCGGCTAAAAAAATCAAGGACCGTTCCTTCTTTCAGGATTTCGTACGGCGACTGTTCCATCAACGCCGCAAATTGATGCGAAGTGTGCTCGCGGGAATGTATCGCAAGGAGTTGACGAAATCGGACATCGACTTGCTGCTGGATGGCATGCAGATCGATCCCAAAGTTCGCGCCGAACAACTGGAAGTTTCAACGCTCGTTGAATTATCGAATCGATTTTATGCCGCCGTTATGGCCGCGAGAGCGGTTGAATCTGAATGAGCAAATAACACTTTGTGTCTACGTGTTGTCGTGACAATAGCAAACCGATCCACTTCCCGAATAAATTTAATAAAACC
Organism: Planctomycetaceae bacterium; assembly: GCA_020426395.1. Taxonomy (GTDB): domain Bacteria; phylum Planctomycetota; class Planctomycetia; order Planctomycetales; family Planctomycetaceae; genus Polystyrenella. Next base: position 2,568 of record JAGQQC010000035.1, on the reverse strand, counting down.
CTTAACCTGCCAAAGTGAGTTCTCCCGATGCAAGACAGAATTGTGTTCGAAGGTTTGACATTCGACGACGTTCTTTTGCAACCCGCTTATAGTGAGGTGATGCCTTCCGAAGTCGATACCAGTTCGCACCTGACTCGCAATATCTCACTCAATTTACCGATCATCAGCAGCCCGATGGATACGGTAACCGAGAGTGAAATGGCAATCGCCATGGCCCAGGAAGGGGGCATCGGCATCATTCACAAAAACATGACGATCGAGCAGCAGGCGCTGGAAGTCGACCGCGTGAAACGTTCGGAACACGGGGTCATCGTGGACCCGGTCACACTTCCTCCCGAAACGACGGTCGGTGAAGCCAGTAAGTTGATGGAGGAGCGGAATATCGGCGGAGTGCCGGTTACGGTAAATGGGGTGCTTAAGGGGATTTTGACAAGCCGCGATCTCCGCTTCATGGATTCCCGGGAAACTCCCATTTCCGAAGTAATGACCAAGGAAAATCTGGTCACGGCGGACGAAAATACGTCCCTGGAACAGGCTCAACGCATTCTTCTCGAAAATAAAGTCGAGAAATTACTCCTGGTTGACGAGAAATATCAATTGAAGGGATTAATTACGATAAAGGATATCGACAAGAATCTCCGGTTTCCCCTCGCCTCCAAAGATTCCCGCGGTCGCCTGCGGGTGGGAGCTGCGGTAGGTGTCGGAGATTACGAGCGAGTCGGCGCCCTGATTGAGAAGGGAGTCGATGTAATCACCGTCGATAGTGCTCACGGGCACTCCAAAAACGTAATTGAAACCGTTCGCAACATCAAACAGCAGTTTGAAATCGACGTAATTGCTGGAAATGTCGCCACTTATGAAGGAACTCGCGATCTGGTAGAAGCGGGGGCCGATGCCGTCAAAATCGGGATTGGTCCTGGATCGATCTGTACGACGCGAATTATTTCCGGGGTGGGAGTTCCACAAATTACAGCGGTTTCCGAAGCGGCGAGAGCCGTCGCCGGGACAGAGATTCCTCTCATTGCCGATGGAGGAATCCGGTACAGCGGCGACATTTGCAAAGCACTCGCCGCCGGAGCAAACGTGGTGATGTTGGGAGGCCTCTTGGCTGGCCTGGATGAAAGTCCGGGCGAAATGATCCTCTATCAGGGCCGTAGCTTCAAACGCTACCGCGGCATGGGATCACTGGGGGCGATGGTCAAGGGAAGCAGCGACCGCTATCGACAGTCGTTAGGAGACGACAAGGATGGCAAGAAACTGGTTCCCGAAGGAGTCGAGGGACGAGTCGCCTATAAAGGCCCGCTCAACGGATTACTCTACCAGTTGGTCGGAGGCCTCCGGGCTGGAATGGGTTACCTCGGCGTCAACACAATTAACGAACTTCGCGAAAATGCAAAGTTCATCAAAATATCGGCAGCGACGGTTAGGGAGAACCATCCTCATGATATTGTCATCACGCGGGAAGCACCAAACTACTCTGCACAGCACGCTCCGTTCGAGAACTCTTAAGCTCTCTTTATGCCTGCTGGGGCTTTATAGTCTCTTGGGCTTCTTCAGCACCCCGGCCATTTTCGGCGAAGAGCCGACCTCATCGGTCAAGCAGACAGACGAGAATGATCCCCTGGAGCGATTGCGACGTCGTTCGGCAATGGAACGCTGGAAGACGTTAAGTGACGGTTGGACTAACCGCAAAGGCAGCCCCACAAAATCGGATGCTTCCTCTGGTCCTCAATTGGTGCCCGCGGAAGTTTCCCCAAAACTGGAGCCGGTTCAAACAACCCTTCAGCCGACGTTCCCAACTCAGTCGCGTAAACCGGAAGCCCAACCGGTTTCGAAAGAGGAATCGGGTATCTACTATCGTACCGCAAGCCGGTTAAAACAGACTGAACCCTCAGTCGTTGGCGAAGATGCCTATAAGATCAAGAAGGTGACGGAGATCAATCCGTTTTCCGATTACGAGCCTGACCCCGATTTGGCAGCGAACGATCCTTGTCATAATCTTTGTCCCAAACCGGGCGATTGCTCCGAGGGGGATGAATTCAAAGTTTGTCCTCAAATTGAACCTTTGACGGACAAAGAATACACCAGCCGCTCTATTCCGCCAGCTCATTATGCCTGGGAAGCTCCGAACCTGTACTACAACCCGCTCTACTTTGAAGACGTACAATTGGAGCGATATGGCCACACTTACTGGGAACCAATTCAACCTTTGGTTTCGGTTGGAAAGTTCGGTGTTCAGCTCATCGGTTTGCCATATCAAATGGCCATCGATTCTCCAAACAAAAAGATTTACCCGCTGGGTTACTATCGCCCGGGTGAATGTGCTCCCAAGCTGCATTATCAAGTCCCCTGGAACACGAAAGCCGCCGCCGTCCAGGCAGGGGCAACTGCCGGAGCGATTCTGCTAGTCCCTTAGGGTAATCCGCTCCTCTTTGATATCCATAAAACAAAAAAAACACCTTGTTGAAACAACTGTTTCAACAAGGTGTTTTAATTGAGTAATCCATGTTATCAGGCATCCTTTAATGAATGGAGCGAGTGGAAACTCTAAATCACTCAGGTTCCAGA
>JAGQQC010000359.1 GCA_020426395.1 Planctomycetaceae bacterium | reverse complement strand
GTTTCGTTCATTTTTTCAATGACGTTGGGATCGGGAGGATCGGTTGGGTTTCTCATACCGAGGTCGATGACATCGATTCCCGCTACCCTCTTCTCGTATTTCAGCTTGTTGATCTTGCCGAATAGATAGGGAGGAAGTCTGTTCACCCGATCAGATACGGGGACTTTGAATGGTTTGTCTTCAAACGGGACGTCAGTTTCGCTACGCATCTTTTGATTACACTTTGAACAAGAGGCTTAAGCCCGAAGCCTGCGATTTCACAATTAGCATTGATCCTGAAACCCTCTGGTGGGTCAAATTGAACCTTATTTTACAGGCTGGAAATCAGCCGCAACCTGGATTCAGGATCGAGTCTAAGTAAAGGTGAGTGCATTGCCAGTAACTTGCGGGCACGTTGATATTTTATCAATCCGGTCAAGAGGGCAAAAGGAAAACGGCGTCGCTTCAGACGAGGCGACGCCGTTTGTTCCTGGTTATCTGGGAACCAAACCCGTTCCTGCAATGACGATCTCCTGGTAAAGAGTCGATTCAGCAGCGAAGGTTCGGAACGACTGCGTTTTAATCAGACAGTTGGTTGAAGGTGTCCGTTTGCATCCTGTCGGGGAAAGAACAGATGCTCTTTTCCTGGATCAGAATTCAAACTGACGATTCTAGCGTCCGCTTGCCTGACGAATGGTTCCGGTAGAACCATTGGTTGTACTACTGGTTGTACCACTGGTTGGGGTGATACCGCCAGTACGAACGCCGGTCAGATAGTTGTCCACAGGAATGTCTCGTTTGATTCGTTCAAAGACATCGGCGACCAGTTTCTGTGTTTTTTCTTCTTTCAGGTGCTCAACCAGGTCTGCTTGCACTTCCTCTTGAGAAGTGGCCCGCTGTGGAATGAATCCTTCGCAAAGCAAAATGCAGTACTTGGTTTGATCAAAATCGGAGAGCTGGATGATTCCGGAGATCTCCCCTTCTTTCAGTTCGAAGGCATTTTTCCAGAGTTCTTCGCTACCCGAGTATTTGCTGATCGGAGGAATTTGCCCGTCGAGTGCCCGACTGTTGGGTTCGACAGAGAACTCACGAGCGTAGCGCCCGAAGTCTTTGGGGTTTTCTTTAACTTTCGCCCAGATCTGTTGAGCTTCCCGGCTTTTGTTAACCATGATCAACCGGGCTTTAACGCGTGGGCCGTAGTCCCGAACGAAGGCTTTTGCCACGTCTTCTTCGGAGATTTGGACTTCTCCTCCAGCCAGTTTACGCAGAGCGATCATCGGCCAGATCACATCCCGTTTGTACTGCAGCGGAGTCAAACCTCGTTCGGCTTGCAGCATCTGTAACCAGGATTCCGGTTCCAGTTGGAATCGTTTGGCGATTTCGATGATTTCCTGATTCACCTCCGTCTCGGAGATGGAAACACCCTGTTCCTGGCAGGCAGTTTCGATCACTTTACGGTTGATCAACGTTTCCAGAACGTCTTTGCCGTACCGTTGCAGACATTCTTCTTTTAGTTCTTCACGTGTAATGAAGTTGTTGCCAACGCGAGCCAGTTTTGCGGACTGACCTGAATTGCTGGCGGTTGCACTCGGAGATTTTTCTCCTGTAGCGGCCTGGCTGTCTTTCGACTTCATGAACTGAATCGAAACGGCGGCCACGGCCACGGCCATTACGGTTCCGATAATAAGAGCCCATTTCTTTGTTGAGCTTTTGTTCGATGTTAAGTGATTCCCTTCACTCATCGTTTTTTCTCCAAAAAATCTGTCTTTTTAACCAGAAAACCTAAAGTTTCACGCAGAAGGCGCGGTTTATAAGCGAGATGCAGAAAACAGGTCAAGCTCTTTTGAGCCCATTCGGCCCCCTCTTTTTGTAAAAACGACTAATTCAAGTTCTGGCGATATCACCAACAGACAGTTCCGAGCCAAAACAGGGCTCAATAACGAGTTAAAGAGCAGAAACATCTGGCTGTTCTTGTCGGAAATCACAGAAATACCTTGGAAAATCACTCGAAATTTCCTATTTAGAAAAGAGAGTATTTCACACCGTATTCACGGTTCGCTTCCCGACCCACCGGGGATGACATTGAAAAACGAAATTGAAAAGGAGTGGAAATGAGTCCACCGGTGTTAGACATCGGCGTGATTTATACCGGCGAGGACGAGCACATTCAAAACCTGCTCTTCTCGTTGCGGGCCTCGTTGCCTCAAATTTCATTTCGATTACTGTTGATTGATAACCATTCCGATCAGGGTGTCGAACGATATGCGGAGTTGATTGAACCCACGGATGTTCTGATTAATTCATCCCGCAAAACGTATGCGGAGAATCTGAATCTGATTTTATCCGCATCGACCGCTGAATATGTGCTCCTGCTTAACACGGACATTCAATTCGACAGTGAAAATCATTGCCTCGACCGGATGGTGACTTTTATGAATCAGCATCCTGATTGCGGAATGTCAGGTTGCCGAGTTTACTTACCCGGTGGTGCCTACGGATATTCTGCCCGCCGATTGCAAACCTCGCTCACTTTCCTTACCCGTCGTCTGGGATTGGGAGTCCTCTTTCCTCGCGAGAAGGAGCGCTATCTTTACATGGATCGAAACCGGCGCAGTTCTTTTGCCTGCGAATGGCTTTCCGGTTGTTTTCTGCTGGTACGCAGAAAAGCGTGGGAGGAAGTCGGTGGCTTTGACGAACAGTTCCGGAAATACTATGAGGACGTAGATTATGCGGTCCGCATGCAACAGCAAAACTGGAAAGTCATGTTCCACGGAGATGCATTCTGCATTCACAACGAACAACGGGCCAGCCGGAATCTGTTTTCGTATGATGCCTGGTTACATGCCTGTTCGTGGTATCGCTGGCATCGTAAGTGGGGCTGGAGACCTTCCCGGCTTTTGAATGAAGAGGAAACAAACCAGGCGCGGGCTGCCTGATGTGAGTTTACCTGCTTGAAAGAGAATAATGTCCACTCCGGTGAGAATTGGAATCAATACTGTCTTCCTCAATCCGCATCGACAGGGAGGCGCGGAAACTTATACCCGGCAACTTGTACTGGAATTACTAAAACGCTCTCCTGCAGAATTAAGCCCGTTCCAGTTTGTCTTATTCAGCCCCCAACAGTCAGAATTTCTTCACCATCCGCAACTTCGTAATCATTCGCGATTTGAATTGGTGCTCACGAAGGCTAATTCGGAACGGAAATTTCAGCGGATATGGTGGGAGCAAACCCGGTTTCCTCGATTACTCCAACAGCATCAACTCGATTTGATGCATTTCCCCTATGGGACGATGTCGGTTCGCTATCCGGGGAAATCGGTGGTCACTGTTCACGATACTTTGAGGTTCTGTTTCCCGGAGCAGATGCCGCTGGGACAACGATTATACCGTGGTTGGAATGAACGTGCCTTGCGCAGAGAGAATGTCCATGTCATTTCCGTCTCAAAAGCCGATGCGAATCTGATTCACGAACATTTGCAGGTTCCCCGAAATCGTTTGAGTGTGGCTTATCACGGGGTATCTCCCGAGTTTCTGGCAGAAAGCAAAAAAAGCACAGGGCGAGACTTGGTATCAATTCAAGACCCGATGTTACTTTGGGTCGGGCGCCCTTATCCTCGCAAGAACGTCGAAGTTTTATTTCAGATTGTCCGTCAATTGAAAACCGTTTTTGGATTGGCCCCCATGTTTACGTTAATCGGGGTCGAATCAACAGACCGCGAACGATTACAGTCTGAAGTAGAGCGTGCTCAAGTGCAGGAACTGGTCGACCTGCGGCCGCCACTTGCTCATCAAGAGCTTCCCGCGGAATTGTCCCAGTTCGACTTCTTTCTATATCCCTCGCTTTATGAGAGTTTCGGAATACCGGTGCTCGAAGCCATGGCAGCGGGGATATCTACTTTGGGAGCAGACATAGCCCCTTTTCGTGAACTGTTCGACGAAGGAATCACGCTTTGTCCAGCAAGTTCCCCGAACGCCTGGGCACGAGAGCTCAGTGAGTTATGCCAAAACGCCGAACGGCGACAAAAACTCCGCGAACAGGGAATGAAACGGGCGCAAGAATTTACCTGGTCCCGTTGTGTTGACGAACACCTGGAATTATTCCGGCGGTTAACACTATAGGTTGGTTAACACTGTAGGACGTCGCTACGTGTAGACGATCCGTGTTTGCTTACGAGACGATTTTCTTGAATCGTTCGACCGCTTCTTCGACATTCGCCCGGCTATTGAAAGCACTCAGGCGGAAGTAACCTTCGCCACTGGCGCCGAATCCACTGCCTGGGGTTCCCACCAGATGGGCTTGCTGTAACAGCTTGTCAAAGAATTCCCAACTGGAAAGCCCACCCGGAGTTTTCAACCAGACATACGGAGCATCGACACCACCATAGACATCGATACCAACGGATTCGAGCCCTTTTCGTAGCAGGCTCGCATTTTCCAAGTAGAAGCGGACGAGTTCATTGATCTGGGCTTTTCCAGCTGAAGAATAGGCGGCTTCCGCTCCCCGTTGAATGACGTAGGACACCCCGTTGAACTTCGTGCAATGTCGGCGGTTCCAGAGTGGGTGAATATCGACGAGTTCACCATCGGCCGCTCTACCTTTCAAGTTTTTAGGAACGACCGTAAATGCACACCGGGTTCCCGTGAACCCCGCATTCTTACTGAAGCTGCGAAATTCAATCGCGACATCACGGGCTCCCGGGATCTCATAGATCGAATGAGGAATTTCCGGATTACGAATAAAGGCTTCATACGCGGCGTCAAAGAAGATGATCGCCTCTTTCTCGCGGGCGTAATCGACCCATTTCTGTAAAGTCTCCTTGGTCGCCACAGTACCGGTCGGATTGTTCGGATAGCAGAGGTAGATCAAATCGACTCTTTCACTCGGAAGCTCCGGAGTGAAATTATTCTCCGCGGTGGCTGGTAAGTAAACCAGTCCACTGTAACGGCCAGAATCATCCGATTCCCCAGTCCGTCCCGACATGACATTCGTATCCACGTAGACTGGATAGACCGGGTCGGTGACGGCCACGACATTGTCCTGACCGAAAATATCAATGATGTTTCCCGTGTCG
>JAGQQC010000358.1 GCA_020426395.1 Planctomycetaceae bacterium | reverse complement strand
CCCCTGAAATTCTCCTGTGAGCGGTTTGCGTTCGACCGGTTTGTACTCGGCGAGATCTTGCAAAGTGAGAATTCCTCCCGAGCGACGGGAGGTTTCCACAATCGCTTTGGCAACTTCTCCGGTATAAAATCCGGCGGGTCCTTGTTCAGCGATTTTTTCGAGGACAGGTAACTGGGATGAATAGAACCGGCTCTGGTCGGTCCATGGTATTCCGCGATTAAGGTAATCGTGCCATAACGAATCAAACCGGGATTTCAACCCGGGGTAGCGATTGAAGAGTTCGATCAGATCCTGCTGTTCTTCCCGCGCGTGATGATCGAGTGGAATCCCTTGCTTGCATAATTCGATGACTGGTGCGAGGACTTCTTTTAGAGTGAGCTGGCCATATTGTTCCTGAGCCTGGCAAAGCCCGGCGACTGTTCCCGGAATACCGACCGCCAGGCCACCGACACGGCTCCGGTTCAGTTCCGCCGGATGGTGATCATATCGTCCCGGTTGGAACATGTCGCGCGTCGCTGCGGCGGGGGCTCGTTCGCGATAATCGAGGACAACCGCTTTTTCTTCCTCCGCCAGCCAGACCACCATGAAACCCCCTCCGCCGATCCCGCAACTGCCCGGGCGAACGACAGAGAGTGCAAATGACGTCGCGACTGCGGCATCGACTGCATTGCCACCCTGTTTGAGGATCGTCAGGCCCGCCTCAGCGGCAGCGGGATGATCGGCTGCCACGATACCGCGGGAAAACCATTTTTGCTCTACCGTGTCGGAACAAAAGGCGACTCTCTCTCCGAACAGGATGCCCAACAGAAACCAACAGAGCAGAAAGGAGCGGTAGAAGAGCGGCATGGTGGATAATTTCAGCAGAAGAAGGTCAAAAAACGAGGGAACCCCCGACGAAACAACCGGTTCCCCTCGCGGAAGGCTCACGTCATTATTATAGTAGGGAACCATTGTTCAAAACAAATAGATGCTTTTTTTGAACCACCAAGACACGAAGGCACCAAGGAATTTCTGGTAGTTAATATCAACCAGCGAAGAGCGACATACTTTCACAACACTGATTGAAAAAATAACTTTATAAAAAATGAACTCCACAGTTCTGACATCAACGGATGTTCGAATTGGGGTTGTTTTCAGTTCAGCCCTTTGTGCCTTGGTGTCTTGGTGGTTTAAAATAGACGTGATTTCGTGTTCTAACTTTGAAAGACTGATTACCGGAGATGTCGACTCTGAAGTGCAAACTGGTGACCCTCGGTTGCAAGGTGAACCAGTATGAAACACAACTCGTGCAGGAAACGCTGCTGCAGAACGGGTACGAACTGGCCCGGGAGGAGGAAGCGGCGGATCTGTGCGTAGTGAATACATGCACGGTGACGAACACGGGCGATTCCAAATCACGACAGGTGATTCGTCGGCTGGCGAAAGACAACCCAAAAGCGAAGACGATCGTGATGGGTTGCTATGCGACGAACGATCCGGAGATGGTCAAAACGTTGCCCAACGTCTTCGAAGTCGTGACTGATAAACGGGAACTGCCCGATGTCTTCAATCGACTCGGCATCAACGAGATGCCGAATGGTATCAGTTACTTCGACGGACGCCACCGCGCTTTTGTCAAAGTGCAGGATGGATGTATTCTCCGCTGCACCTATTGCATCATCCCTTCGGTTCGTCCCGGACTTCGCAGTCGACCCGCCGGTGATATTGTCGAGGAAGTCAAACGACTGCTCGATAATGGTTACCGCGAAATCGTTTTGAGTGGCATTCATGTTGGGCATTACGGTGTCGAAACGACCCGTGGAAAATCGGGATTAACTCCCTATCGGATCTGGCATCTGTTCGAAGAACTGGATCGCATCCCGGGGGACTGGCGGATGCGGCTTTCCAGTATCGAAGCCCCCGAGATCAACGACGAATTCATCAGTGCTGCGGCGAATTGCGAACACCTTTGCCCCCAGTTTCATCCGGCGCTTCAAAGCGGATCGGAAACGGTTCTCCGTAGGATGCGGCGTCGTTATTCCATCGCCCGATTTCTTGAAAAACTGGAACAGATGCGCGAGCGACTGGTCAAGCCTTCGTTCACTACCGATGTCATCGTCGGGTTCCCCGGTGAGACAGACGCTGAATTTGAAGAGACCCTGGAAGCCTGTCGCGAGGCCCGGTTCATCAAGACGCATGTTTTCCCCTACAGCCAGCGGAAAGGGACGCCCGCAGCCGATTTTGCCGAACAGGTTCATCCGGAAGTCCGCAAAGAACGCTGCCAACGACTGGCAGAACTGGAACGGGATCTAGCTCTTGCGAATTACGAAGAATTGCTTCAAGGAGATCTTGAAGTACTCATTGAACGGGTATGCGAAAACCGCCCCGGTTGGGTCCGAGGTACAGATCGTCGTTATGCCCCGGTGGAGTTACCCGGTACCGAATCTGACGTCGGTCAGTTTGTCATCGCGATAGGATTGTCCGCCACTCGCGAAGGCATCACCGCCGAACGCATCACGCCGGTGCGTGAAAATCAATTTAACTCGGTGGTGCAACTCGAGATTTGAATTGAACCACCAAGACACAAAGGCACCAAGTTAATTAACCACGATATACACGAAACACACGAAAAAAATTCTTAAAAAGATTTTTCTTTTTTGTTAGATGATTTCTGAAGATTATTACTTCGGATTAGCCCTTTGTGTCTTGGTGCCTTGGTGGTTGAAAATAAAACCGTAAGAAAGTTTAGAAAGCCGATCCGTTGCTCATTGCGATTGAAGGAATCGATGGTTCCGGGAAGGGGACCCAGGCGAAGCTGCTGTTGGAATCACTACAGCAGACAGGACGGACTGCGGACTTGATCAGCTTTCCACAATACGATGCGACATTGTTTGGACGGGCGATTGGCGAATTCCTAAATGGTCGGTTTGGGGCTCTGGATGAAGTGAACCCGTACCTGGTTTCCTTGCTGTATGCAGGAGACCGGTTTGAATCAAAGTCGAAACTTGAAGCGGCTCTCAAGAATAATGAGTATGTGGTGCTCGATCGATATGTCGCTTCGAACATTGCGCATCAAGGATCGAAAGTTCCTGTTGGAGAGCGGGCGGAGATCATCAGTTGGATTAAGCAGATCGAGTTCGGAATTTATCAACTACCCAAACCGGATTTGACGGTGCATCTCGATTTACCAGTCCAAGCGGCGCAGGAACTGATCACCTTAAAAGCAAAACGAACCTACACTGACAAGGCGGCTGATCTACAGGAAGCGGACGGGGATTACCTAAGCAAGGTCCGTGATGTCTATTGCGAACTGGCGGTGAGTGAGCAGAACTGGCAGCAGATCAACTGTTATGATGTAGCGACCACTGCTGTTCGACCGTTAGAGGAAATTCATCAGGAACTATTGACGCTCGTGACAGGGAAGAATTAATGGAAATCATTGAAGGGCATATTTACGATTACCCCAAATATTATGACCTCGTCTACGGTTCCGACTGGAAAGCGGAGTTCGATTTTCTGACCGGTTGTTTTGCGAAGTATTCAAAGAAGCCGGTGAAAAGTTTGTTCGAACCAGCCTGCGGTACGGGGCGGTTATTAATCAAGTTCGCGCAGCAGGGGTACGACGTCGCCGGGAACGATCTGAACCCCAAAGCGATCAAGTTCTGTAATGATCGACTGACCCGACATGGTTATCCGGCAACCACCTTCGTGGGAGATATGTCCGACTTTAAGGTCAAAAAGAAATACGATGCCGCCTTCAACATGATCAACAGCTTCCGGCATTTGCCCACGGAGAAGGCGGCCGAAAATCATTTTCACTGCATGGCGGAGACGCTTAAAAAAGGGGGGATCTATTATCTGGGTTTGCATCTGACCCCGACGAAGGGGGAATCGACCGACCACGAAGAATGGCCCGCCCGCCGAGGAAACCTGACGGTCATTTCCAGCTTGTGGTCAGAAGGAATCGACTTCAAAACCCGCGAAGAAAAAATCGGTATGTCGTACCAGGTTTACACACCGCTTAAATGTTTTCGTATTGTCGATGACATGATCTACCGGACTTACACTGCCGATCAGTTTCTGAAACTGATCAAAAAGACCGACTGCTTCGAAATCGAAGAAGCCTACGATTTCTGCTACGAACTTGAGCATCCAGTTGAGATCGATGCGGAGACGGAAGATACGGTGTTTGTGTTGCGAAAGAAGTGATACGATAGATGATGATCAAGACGGTCCTGTGGCTATGGTACAGGTGAAGATTTCGTCTACGTACCCGTCCTTCAGTGTAATGGCGACCATTCTAACGGTTGTAGTTGGAAGATAAGTGAGCGATGGTGTGTAGGTATTGCTAAACAACAGATGATCTTTGTCTGTAAAAGTATCTTCCCCTCTGTCTGTGGTTTGTGAAAAGGAGCCGATAGATCGTTTATGGAATCGAAATCCTTCTGAGTCCATGTATTCCTTCGCTGCATCAATGGAAGTTCCAGGTGGCATATGCTCCTTTAGAATCGCGATAAGATCATCTTCAAAAAGACGATGAGTTTCCGCCAAGCTAAAATGAATTCCAGAACAACCGGTTCCGATTCCCGTCACGACGATCAGGCTCAGAAGAAACATCGATTTTGAGTTGAGCCACAGCATTTCTTTCGCCTCCTGCTTTTACTTCAAACGGGGCCGCAGTCTCCGGGAATTCCCGAAAAATCACAAGATCTGTATAGTCTCAGCGAACGTTTGCAGTAAGAAGATAGATCTTGTCAGCAATTCCCATCCGAGACGGATGGCCATAAGTTTATAGAGAGGAATAAGTTGTGCAGAACAGTCATGAGATTGATTTCGAGATATTCGGCGACGACCTGCAGATTGTGGAGATCGAACTCGATCCGGGGGAAACCGTTATTGCCGAGGCGGGGGCGATGAATTACATGGAGGACGGGATCACCTACGAGGCGAAACTGGGGGATGGTTCGCAGCCGCAGCAGGGGTTTTTCTCCAAGGCGTTCAGCGCGGCGGGGCGAATGTGTACCGGGGAATCGCTCTTCATGACGCACTTCACGAACAGCGGGCAGGGGAAACGTCGGG
>JAGQQC010000357.1 GCA_020426395.1 Planctomycetaceae bacterium | reverse complement strand
GGGACCGAATTTGGTCTCTTCATATTTCCCGGTGATACGATAAAAAGAACCCACCTCCCAACTACTTTCGCATTGGGTAAACCAGGGGGAATCACTCCAGACCATGACGACCACCTCCCGCTGGCGATCGCGGAAAGAGGCTCGATAATAAGGTTTTCCATCCCGTGTTTTGGATTGATCCAATTGAGACAGCAGGGCGAAACAGCTAGCTGTTTGTCCGTTTTCGAGTTCGGACAATTGCTGAGGTAAGTTCTTGTTCTGGGTGGCCATCGGTTGTGAAGTCTCTGAGTTTTGAGAGAAGTTCTGAAGACAACTGACACCCCATCCTACCCGCATCGTCCGTGCGATAGAAATTCAAAACAGCCTGATTTATAGATATATCCAAATTTACAGGTTGGTGATTCGCCCGGTAATTTCAGGGGTAATAAAGGGTTCCCTCATTGACAGTTCTCTCTCCCACGGTATGATTTATTTTAGATGCACAGTGTTACTCGACTTCCTGTTCCACAATGGGAGACCGAAGGAACACCCGCTATGGCACTAGACCTGAACAGATCAGGGTCAGACGCAAAGACCAGACAATGACGCTGGAGCCCTCTTCGGCGCGGCGATAAAGCTCTGGACCGACATTCTCGGTATAATCCCTACAATCCGACTTGGTGGGAGACCTTCCTCCAGTTATTCGGGCTTATTAGAGCAGTTTCCGGATTGAGAATGCTTCAGCTTCGCTCATAATTCATCACCCGGTTTGAACTCCCTTTCTCTGAGTCCGGCTTAGTGCTTCCCACTAGCTCCTGCCTGTTTTGATCTCGTTTTCTGCAAGCAATGTCCGAGCAGCGAAAGCTGTCCGACTTTGAATATAAAATCCCACCTTTGTTAACCAGTCCTTCCTGTTGCCAAGTCATTTTTTGGTTCGAGAGGTTCCAGTATGAGTCCATTTTCTACATTCGCTCTGTTCACCGGTCCTCCAGGAATGGCGGAAATTCTGATTGTTTTAATCGTCGTCCTGCTGTTGTTCGGTAAACGGCTGCCGGGCGTGATGCGTTCTTTGGGAACCAGCATCGTTGAGTTCAAAAAAGGAATTAACGAGATGGATCAAGAGGACGGCAGTCAGGATAAAGTCACAGAAAAAGAAGAGGACAAAGCCTGATTTTTCCAGTCTGGAAGATCACGGGTTTATGTCAAAGGTAATACAGGTCTAACTGAGTATAATCTTTCTTTCGGGAGGAAGAAGCATGCCATTTGTTGGTGGAGTAAGTAGCTGGGAACTGATCATCGTGGCTGTCGTCGCGCTGTTATTATTCGGAAAACGACTTCCGGAAGTGGCCCGCAGTGTCGGAAAAGGGATTGTTGAATTCAAGAAGGGAGTAGCCGGCATTGAGGACGAAGTGAAAGAAGCGGCTCGCAACAAACCTGCTCGTTCTGAACGAGCTGAAGCACAGGAGAGTCTCGACGATGTGAAGGCTCCGAAATTTGAGCCGCCTGTTGAAGAACCCCAGGTGGAAGAGCCCCAATTGGAAACCAAAGACGCTTAATCTGTTGAACAAGCTTTTGGTACAGTTTCGAAACTGTCGAGAAAACAGTTGGCTGTTCAGACTTCCTCTTTGAATTCGGATAGAGATCAGGAGGAGAGCCGGAACAGCCTCTTTTCTTTACGTAAAGCGGCCTCAACAGGGAATCAAATACGAAACTATACCTGTTTTCAGGCCCTTTTCGGATGGAAGGGGTTGTTCCCCCGGGCTGAATTCGAAATACTATTACCAGTTTTCCGCCGGCAAAGTCACGACTTCTGGCGAAGTACTTGAATCCTCCTTCCGATGTCACTCACGAAATTTTCTCATCAATGCGGCGTACGTTATTAAAATCCAAAATCCACCGGGCGACAGTGACCCAGGCCGAGCTTCATTATGAAGGTTCCGTCACGATCGATAAACTGCTTTTGGAAGCGGCCAATATCATCGATCATGAGCGTGTGGATATCTACAACATCACCAATGGCAATCGGTTGACGACTTATGCAATTGATGGTGAACCTGGCTCTGGTACGATCTGCATTAATGGAGCTGCCGCTCACCTGATGAACCCGGGAGATCTGGTCATCATCGCCAGCTATGCAGAATACGAGGAAGCGGAAGTCGCCGATTACAAACCGGTTATCGTCCAGGTTGATACTCGTAACCGGATGGCCGACGGTATGGTCTCCTGCACGGAACCCTCAAAAGAAGTCTGCTGACCTCACTCTTAAGAATGGGAGGCTTCTGTGAATCGCTTAAACCTGTTGATCCTGTGTACGCTTGCCTTGTTTGCTTTTGCCAGTCTGCTTGCTGATGACTTGAAGCGAGAAACTGAGGATTTAGAACAGGCCACCAAGATCAGTCAGCGGGACGCGAAACAGACGCTGGAAATCATCGGTAATGAAGATGATTTAGAAGAACGTTCCCATTCCATACGTGGAGATGCTTATTTCTTTTTGAGCCAATTCGACAAAGCCGTTGCCGACTACAATCGGATGATCGAACTGAACCCGCAGCTTAAAGATTCCCATTGGAGACGAGGAATCGCCTTATATTATGCAGGCGAATATGAACAGGCTGCCAATCAGTTTGAACGATATCACTCGTACGATAATGTGGATCGGGAAAATGGTATCTGGCGATACTTCTGCCAGGTTCGGGCCTATGGAGAAAAAAGAGCGCGGGAAGATTTACTCAAGTATGAAAAGGATGACCGGGAACCGTTTCCGCGCCTGTATGAGCTCTTTGCAGGCAAAGTGACTCCAAAAGAGATTCTGGAGAGCATCCACGCCGCTGAATTGTCTCCGGAGGACCGCGAGCAACGATTGTTCTATGCGGAACTGTATGTAGGACTCAATCATGCTGTCCACCAGGAAAATGAGCAGGCCATTCCCCATTTAGAGAAGGCGGTCCTGAACAAATTCAGGATACGGAGTGGATATGGACCAAGTTACATGTGGCAGGTCGGGCGTGTGCAGTTGGAATTACTCCGGAAGAATGCCGATGCTCCAAAAGAGCCTGCCGATTCGTCCCCTTAACTGGCGTTCTGATGTCCAGGGAAGTAAGGTATCGCTTGTTG
Organism: Planctomycetaceae bacterium; assembly: GCA_020426395.1. Classification (GTDB taxonomy): domain Bacteria; phylum Planctomycetota; class Planctomycetia; order Planctomycetales; family Planctomycetaceae; genus Polystyrenella. The sequence goes on along the minus strand of JAGQQC010000357.1, from coordinate 1,969 downwards.
CACCACTTCTCCTGTTTGATATTCAGGCAGACTATGTTAACTCTGGGAATCGAAACCTCCACCAATACCGCCTCCGTCGCGCTGATGGAGGGTGACCAACTGCTTGCAGAGCAAATACTCTCGCGGGATAACGTTCGTCATGCGCAAACATTGGTTCACGAACTGGATCTGCTCCTGCAGGAAAAGGGACTTCACTTAAAAGAGACTCAACGTGTCGCGGTTAGTATTGGGCCGGGAAGTTTTACCGGGTTGAGAATCGGGCTCGTTTTTGCGAAAACGTTGGCTTACATCACGAAGTGCGAACTCGTTCCAGTCGATACGCTCCTCGCCATTGCGGCGAATTCACCAGCGGAGGTAGAACAAGTTTACGCGGTCGTCGATGCCCAGCGTGGAGACTTGTATGTCGCCCCGTTTCAGCGAGATGCCTCGGGGGGGTGGAGTCGCACCGCCGATGTTCGCATTGTCCCTGTGAAAACATGGGTGACTGAACTGTCGAAATCGGATGTGATCAGCGGTCCCGGTTTACAACGCCATCTAGATCTGATTGCTACGCAGGCGAGTCCCTTGCCGGAGTCTTTCTGGATTCCCCGTGCGGCGGAAATTGCTCGTCTCGGTTCTGTGCAACCCACGCTCAGCACGTTCGAACAACTGGCGGCACTGGAACCTTTTTATCTGCGGAAAAGTGCGGCGGAAGAAAACTGGGTAAAAAAACAGACCGCCCAATAAGGACGAGGGTTACCATCCCGAACGTCGATTCAGGAAACCGGCAGGATCAACATGGTTTTCAGTTCTCCCTTATTCCTGTTCCTATTCCTGCCGCTATTACTCATCTGTTACTGGTTGTTCCCTCTTCGCTGGCGAAACGGATTATTGCTCTGTTTCAGTCTGCTGTTTTATGCCTGGGGAGAGCCCGTTGGTATTGTCTGGTTGTTGGGTTCCATTGCTTGGAATTACCTGGCAGGTTTGCAGATTGATCGGTCAATCGGCTCGGTCCGTACCCGCTGGTTATGGTATGGGATCGGGGCGAATCTCGCGTTCCTTGGCTATTTCAAATACACCAATTTTCTGGTCGAACAACTTAACTGGGGGTTAACCCAATTCGATGTTTCACTGATCCGTCATGACCCCGTTATGTTGCTGCTGGGAATATCGTTTTTCACTTTTCAGGCGATTTCTTATCTGGTGGATGTTTATCGTGGTGAGGTGGCCGCCCAAAAACGCCCGGATCAGTTGGCCCTGTACATCTCTTTTTTCCCTCAATTGATTGCCGGCCCGATTGTGCGGTATCAAGAGATTCAATCGGAACTGATTGCGCCGCACAAGAATGCTTGCGAACGGAGTCAGGGATTCAAACGGTTTATTCTAGGCCTCGCAAAAAAAGTGCTCATCGCGGACACCTTGGGACGAACGGCCGATACCATTTGGGGGATGGAACCGGAACTACTCAGTCCCGAGGTTGCCTGGTTGGGATTAGTCTGTTATTCGCTCCAAATCTTCTATGATTTCGCCGGCTATTCGGATATGGCGATTGGACTTGGATTGATCTTTGGTTTTCATTTTCCGGAGAACTTTCTCGGTCCCTATCGAGCGGCTAGTATGCGGGAGTTCTGGCGACGTTGGCATCAAACCTTGTCCCGCTGGTTTCGGGATTATGTCTACATCCCATTAGGAGGAAACAGAGGCCCCCGGTGGAGAACGGGACTGAATCTACTGGTTGTATTTGCCTTATGCGGATTATGGCATGGGGCCGCGTGGACATTTCTCCTTTGGGGATTGTATCGCGGGCTGTTTCTGTTTCTTGAAAGAGGCTCCTTCAAGCCGTCGACATGTCCCCGGTTTCTCAAGCATGTGTATGTCCTCCTGGTGGTCATGCTGGGGTGGGTTCTCTTTCGTTCGCCGTCACTGGAATATGCGGCTGGATACTATCAGCAGTTGTTAGGGGGTACTTTTTTCAGTGAAGGACCGGTTG
>JAGQQC010000356.1 GCA_020426395.1 Planctomycetaceae bacterium | reverse complement strand
TTCAATTTGACTGCCGGATCCCCAATCGCGCAGACAAAGACTTCGTTGCTCGTCGGCTGATAGGTTTTGGGGTCACCCACAACAGTGTATCCGGCGGGTAAGGGATACCCATCCAGCGCCTTGCGATTGGAATCAAGAAATCCGGCTACGTTCCATCCGGTCTCGGATAGATTACTGGCATCAATCGCCCAGGCGAGAACTTCCCGTCCCAACCCTCCGGCTCCGATGATGAGTAACTGTTTCGTCATGATGTATGTTTCCTGCTGAGCGGCTACAGGTTTATTAGTGAAGGTTTTGCGTAGCGTTTTGTCTACAACTAAATGTCATGCGATTGAAGAATCACGAAAAAGGGTGCCACGGCTAGACTCGCTAGCCGTGCCGATGTGTAAACGAACCTGACTTGATGTTCGTCGGGTTAACCCTGCCCTTCCACATAGGACTGTTACCGATCTTTTGTTGATTTGTTTCCCATTGGAGATCTTTCTTCATTCAATCTCACAATGGCACGGCTAGCGAGTCTAGCCGTGGCACCCGATGTTCTATGTTCCTAGTGGACAGAATCGGATGGAAGAAGAGTGAAAGAAATGTCAGGCGGCCTGTCGGGTGGCGAGGGCTTGTTCGACGTGGGCAATCAGTTCGCTGACCTGGCCGGAACTGAGAATTTGTGTGGGGGAGACTTCGACGCCATATTCTTCGTCGATCAAAGCAATCAATCCGACGAAGGAAAGCGAACCCCAACCCGGGATTTTCTGGATGTCGTCAGTGGCCTGAATGGTGCCCGGTTCGAGATCGAAGAGTTCGTCCAGCAGTTCGAGAAATTCCGTTTTCTGCATCTGTCGAATTCCTTTCGGCAGGGGAGCGGTGGTTAGCAAGAGAAGGAGACTGCTCCAGGATGTTTCTCGTTACCTGGAAACAGTCGGGCCGGAATCGTAGCAATTTGCAAAAAATACAACAACCGCAGATTTTCCGGGAATTCTGAGGCAAAATCAGCCTCGTGGATGGTGCTCGGCATGGACGTTTTTGAGGCGGGTATGGTCGACGTGCGTGTAGATTTGTGTCGTGCGGATGTTGGCGTGGCCGAGCAGCTCCTGCAAGGCCCGAATTTCGGCTCCCCGGGCGAGCATATGGGTCGCAAAGCTGTGACGCAGGGTGTGGGGGCTGATATTTCCTGTCGCCCCAATCCGCCGGGCACATCGTTTGATCATTGTAAAGACGACATCCCGCGTCATCCTGTTTCCAGCCCGAGTGACGAACAGAAAACCGGAATCGTTCCGCCGTGTCATGGGAGGACGTTCAAATTTCAGATACTTCTTAATGGCCGTGATGGCCCGAGGATTCAAATTGACGATGCGTTCCTTGTTTCCCTTGCCGAGACAGCGGCAATAGGCTTCCTCTAGATAGAGATCACGAAGTTTCAAACCCGTTAGTTCCGAAACGCGGCAACCGGTAGCATACAATGTCGCCAGAATCGCCTTGTCGCGAAGTGGATACCGGTCAGTATGATCCGGCGCCTCCAGGAGTTCATCGACTCGATCTGGACTGAGCACCGTGGGAAGTTTCTGCGCCAATTTAGGAGCGTTGATCAGTTCCGCCTTACTCTCCAAAATGACCCCTTCCAACACCAGGTATCGGAAAAACATTTTGATCGAAATCAGATGTCGGGCGATGCTGGTCGGGTTGAGACCTTCATTATTGAGATGTTCGATGTAACGAGAAAAAAGATTCAGTTCGATCTCATTAATCTGCGACGGCCCTTCGACTTTGTACCAGTCAAGGAAACGGGCCACATCGGTTTTGTAAGCGGTGATGGTATTCTGAGCCATGCCACACTCCGCTTCCAGATAATACAGGAACGGATCGTAATACCTTCCCAAGTCCTGTTGGACCTGTTTTTGAAATTTTGAACCGGCCGGCGGTCGTTTACGGGGTGGCATTGGATCGTTTCTCCTCCATGATTGCCCAGTCTAATCGAGAGGCAAAACCGGGTCGATGGCAATTTGGAACCACAGAATGCTCAAAAATGGGTAGCCCAGACAATCGCGCAGCGTTGTCTGGGTGCCGCAGGCACGCGCGGGCGATGAAATATGCAAGGTGTCGAGCATTTCAAACGTTGAGGCAAACCCGTGTCCGCTTGTCGCTACGCGACCCAGACAACGCTGCGCGATTGTCTGGGCTACCCACTTTCGAGAGTTGTGCCCACTTACCGGCGGCTGGATTGGAATAACAATCCGATGATGTCTCCAGTAGTCTCGCACAGGCCGTTCCAGCAGGCGGATAGGAATTGACCTTTGCGATCAACGTATTCTTCGCCATCAACTACGTTGGCATTCTGTTCGTCCGCCATTTCTTGCATGCGGAGGGCAATCCAGGAGACAGTCAACAGGGGGATGTCTGGGCGTTCTGTTTTCATGAGTCAGATTCAGTGCTGGTGCGTGGAGGCGATGGAGTAATTGAGGAGTTGCGCTGCGAAAGCGATTCTCCTGTGGTAACATTGAGGTCATCTAGTCGATGTCTGTTAGGAACTTAGGTCCCGAAAACACTTCCTTCATCGGGGTTTCCGAATGACATGGACTTAATCTGCGGTTGTTCCGATTGAGCTGCCGGTTGTAACGATTATACCGTCTGAGGACATCTCCCTTTTTCTGCCTGTAAAGAGCCCCTGCTATGTCTTTTCTTCGAGTCTGTCTGGTCCTGTTCCTGACTGTTCAGCTTGGTTTAATCGGGTGCCAGAAGCCGGCACAAGAGTCTGTTGAATCGACGGTGTCTGATGTTCCACAGGAGCAGGAAACCCAGGAGATATTAGCCGAAGGCGTATTGACCGAGTTTGAGCCTGGTTTTGAATCGATCTCGCTTAAGAACCTGACTGTTTTTAACAGTGATACCACTCCCGCAAGTGAGACTTGGCGGGAAGAACAGGGGGTTCTCATCTGTACTGGGAAACCGAAAGGGTATGCCTTCACCCAGCAGTCCTACGATAATTTTGTGATCAGATATGACTACCGCTTTGAACCCTCAGAACGGCACCGCAAGGAAGGGAAATTGGATTACACCAATACAGGCGTGTTGATGTATATCACCGGAGAGGATCAGATCTGGCCGAAGTCGATCGAGGTGCAAGGAAAGCACATGGAGATGGCGTCGATCAAGGAGAACGGTGGCATCTCGGCGGTTGAGATCGACGATCATCCCGAGAAGCGGGAAGCGGTCCGTAAGCCAGTGGGTGAATGGAACAGCATCGAAGTGAATTCAAAGGATGGTGTGCTGACGACTTATCTCAATGGTGAGCAAATCTGTCAGAACAAACCGGGGGAAGTGAATAGCGGGCGAATTGGATTTCAATCCGAGGGTTTTGAAGTCCACTACCGGAATATTCGGATCAAAAAAACGGAGTGACAGTTAACCCGGCCAGATACCCGTGTAAACTTCGGTAGCGGGTCCCGTCATAAAGACTTCGTCGGAGTCACTCCACTCCAGTTCCAGGTCTCCCCCCGGCAAGTGGCAGAGGACTTTTCGTTCAGTCAAACCGGCCAACACTCCCGCGACTGCACTGGCGCAGGCCCCTGTACCGCAGGCTTGTGTTTCACCCGATCCTCGTTCCCAGACCCGCATGATCATTTCGGTGGGGGAAATGATCTGGATGAACTCCGCATTAACCCGGTTGGGGAACATCTCGTGACGTTCGACTTGAGGGCCGATCCCGTGGACCCATTCATCACTTAATTCTTCGACAAACGTGATGCAGTGCGGATTCCCCATCGAAACGCAGGTGACTTCCAATGTTTTGTCTCCCACTTGCAAAGCAGCTTTAACTGGGGGATCACCTGGGAGCCGTGTCGGGATGTCAGCGCTATTGAGAATCGGTTTTCCCATGTTGACCCGGACCGTTTCGACTTTTCCTCCAGAGACATTGCATTGCAACGCGAGTACTCCGGCACCGGTTTCGATTTTCAGCTCCTCTTTCCGGGCGATACCATGATCGTAAACGTATTTCGCGACACAGCGTATCCCGTTACCGCACATTTCTGATTCGCTGCCGTCGGCGTTAAACATTCGCATGCGGGCATCACCAACCTCACTGGGGCAGATCAGGATCAGCCCGTCTGAGCCAATCCCTTTATGCCGATCCGAAACTTGTTGAGCGAGTGTGGGGATATCGGCGGGAACCGGTTCTTCAAAGCAGTTCACGTAAACATAATCGTTCCCCGCTCCGTGCATCTTGGTGAATTTCATTGTCGGTATGTTTCTGATCTGTTGTAGGAAAACAAGTTGGCCAGCACTGGTTCGATAAGAGGGGAGCCAACACTTTTGAGCGAGTTGGAACCGTAAAGGTTCACCCTCGGAAAAGTGCCCGTCTCAGCGGGTTGTTCCGGGATGTGAATTCCATGTCGGAATCTTGTTCTCCCTCTAGTGCCAGGGCCATCATGTGGTATTTGGCGTCAATATCATCCGCATAATGAACGAGTAGGGCTTCGGGGGTATGCGGAGCAATGGGAGAACCCCATTCGGGTAGATTCTGGTGCGAGACGATAATATGTTCAAGCCGCAACAGCAGGTTCGGATCAAGATCGGGCACCTTTTCTGCATAGGCCCGCACGATATCCCTTCCGAGCAGAATGTGACCGATGAGTTGGCCGGCTGCGGAATAGTCGGAACCTTGAGGGGCGAAGGCGAGTTCCTCGAGTTTGCCGATGTCATGCAGAATAGCGCCTGCGATGACCAGATCTTGCGAAAGCGGTGGTTGCATCGTCCGGTAATAATCGGCGTATTTCTCCGCCAGGAAAACGGCGGTTTGTGTGACAGACCGAATGTGTTCGATGAATCCTCCCAGGTAGGCATGATGATTCCGTTTGGCGGCCGGGAAAGATTTAATCGCTTCATCGTTCTCGGTTAGAATCAGGCGGACGAGTTCTTGCAGATTGGGGTCAATGATTTTCTGTTCAACGATTTCCAGCAGATCTTGAAACATTTCGTCTGGGTTAAATCGACTGGAAATGAAAAAGTCGGACTCGTTGAATCCTTCCTCCTGATCTTCAGCAGTGACGGCGCGCGCTTCCGAAAGCGTGATCTGGGGACCGAAT
>JAGQQC010000355.1 GCA_020426395.1 Planctomycetaceae bacterium | reverse complement strand
CATCCCGGGAATATTCGCATTTCGACTGCTCACGAATTTTCCCCTGGTAATGAAACGATTTCCGGGCCAGGATCAATCCTCCCCGTTCGAGGTCGAGACGCAATTCAGGAGGAAACTGAGGATTAACAGATCGCTTTTCACCAGGCAGGTATTGATACAAATTGAAGGTCAGGGTCTCCTCCCGAACATCCTGTTGGGCCAGACGATAGTCTGCATACTGCTGGAACCGTTCTTCCTGAGGGAAAATCTGCAGATAATCTTGCAGAAATTCTACGCCATAATAACGAAAGCAATGATCGTTCGGTTTCTTGAAGTAAGCGTTAGTGTAAGGACTCCACGTAGGGTTGTAGGAAAAACTGAAGAAGACCGTCCCGTCATAAACCTGATAGACTTCAGTCGGATGGGGTTCACGATCCTTCAACCCGCCGATGGTCGTCCCCTCAATCTCGTAGCGGAACTTGTCGCCTTTCAACCACAACTTATGAGTCTGTTTTTCTGTAACTTTCTGGTCGGCGTAAGATTCCCTAATCAGCTTGATCATTTCATCCGAAATCCGGCCTCCATCCAACGTGGTACGTTGTTGCATTTCACGGAGTTCAAGATAGGAATAGGACATCACCTTTTCCCGTTCCCACTCAAAGTAACAAGATTGCAATTTCTTCTTGCGAGTTTTCCACAGATCCTTCACCTGTTCAGCAGCAGTGGGAGGGTCCGTCTTGACAGCTTCCAGCCGATTCTCTTCAGCTAAAACTATCCGTATCCCCAAAACGGCAATTAACATGAACAGAAGCGTTGAGAAGAACAGATAACGACTGGAAATAGTTCGATTCTGAAGCATTCTCTACCTTTAACAAAACGGAAACAGTTTGAATCTGGGTCACTTCAAACAAAAATCAGATCACGCACAGCGTACAAGCAATCAATCCGGTAGCCACCATAAGTAGACCTGTCAACAGAATACCGAGGGCGAACAGAGTTCGAGACAATGAGGGTTCCTGGGAATCGGTTGAGAAGCGATCTAGTTTGAGCAATCCGAACGTCAGCAGTCCCGCACCGGCAATCAACAAGGTCGAGGAAACCAGCAGTACGGACGCAACTAGCCAGTTACTCATGTCTCCGCCGCTGAACATTCCCAACACGATCATCACAACAGCCACTGAGATGGCTACGCTGATGAACCCGGCGAGAACTTTTAACCAGCGGACATCCCGGAGAGCCAAATCCAGATGGGATTCGAAATCCGTAGCAATGTTCTTTTCGTGTTCGGACATGATTCGTCTCCAGGCTGGACGGTGAGAAGCATCTTCAGCAATCAGCTAAACCTCTAGCATAACAGATCGCGGCAAGAAAATCCATCTGTTAATGAAACTCGAACACGAACAGGATTTTATCCCTATTTTTAATTTCCCAGAGGACAATTCAGTCACGAAGCTCTGTTAGAATTAGGGTTTCCTTCTGTCTACCTCTACCGAGAGAAATCATGCCAACCCAGTTCATAATCACTGCCTTGCGACTTTGTTGCATCATGTTACTCGCGATTCTTTCGGTTTGGGAAATCGCGAATGCAGAGGAACCGAATTCGGGTGAACTGCTCTACAACGGCATTCAGCTTCCCGCCGAATGGCCACCGCGGTTGCAGGATTATCCCCCGGACCCGGTGACGCCCCCCTACCTGGAATCTCCCCCGGCGGTCATCCCGATTGATGTGGGGCGCCAATTGTTCGTGGACGATTTTCTGATTGAGGAATCCACGCTTAAACGAGTTCATCATCAACCCGAATATTATGAGGGAAACCCGATTCTCATTCCGGATCAACCGTGGGAACTGACTGGGTACAACTATCGTGGTGGAAACGGCTTCCCCAGTCCTGTCGCCGGTGTGCGCGGGTCGTCACCTTATGCGATGCCTCACAGTGATGGTGTCTGGTACGACCCGGATGAGAAACTGTTCAAGATGTGGTATTACGGCGGCGAAGGTCCCAGCCCGACCGGGTCACTGGCGGTCACCTGCTACGCCACTTCGAGAGACGGCATTCACTGGGTAAAACCGAAACTGGATGCGAATCCCTGGTTGGATCTCAATAAAACGAACATCGTTCGATTCGGAAAACGGGGTTCGGCGTCGATCTGGTTTGACCAGCAGACCGACAAACCGGAAGAACGGTACAAGATGTGGTCGGGTCGAGAAATGTTTCGCTCTCCAGATGGAATCAACTGGACGCAGGTAATGTCTTTCGGTCCTTGTGGAGACCGGACGACTTTCTTTTACAATCCGTTCCGGCAGAAGTGGGTCTTCAGTATTAAATCGACTCCCGAATGGGGTCTGGGACGCGGGCGAACACGGCTCTATTTTGAAAGCGACGATTTTTTCAGCCGGCCCGAATGGGGAGACAAACCGGGTTCGCAGGAGGGAGATGTCGTCCTGTGGACAAATGCCGACAGTGCCGATCCGATGTGGGAAGGTGTCGGTGTTACACCGGAACTATACGCTCTGGATAGCGTCGCTTACGAAAGCCTGATGCTCGGGCTGTTCGTGATCTGGCGGGGTGATACTCCCGAAATCCGCAATCAGGGGCGTCCCAAGCTCAATGAAGTTTTCGTCGGGTTCAGCCGGGACGGTTTCCACTGGGATCGCCCAAACCGCAAGGCGTTTCTCCCGATCACGAATGAAATCGGCGCCTGGAACTGGGGGAACGTGCAATCATGCGGCGGCGGTTGCCTCGTCGTGGGAGACAAACTGTATTTCTATTGCGGCGGCCGCGCGGGGATGGAAGCCCCCGGTTCCACCAACCACTCCGCCGGCAGCAGCACCGGCCTCGCCATGCTCCGCCGCGACGGCTTCGCATCGATGGAAGCGGGAGCGAAACCAGGAGTCCTCACCACCCGTCCTGTGCTCTTCAAAGGAAACCATTTATTCGTCAACACGGCAACGAAAGAAGGGGAACTCCGCGTTGAGGTTTTGGATGAAGCAGGCGAAGTGATCCCTCCCTTCACCAAAGCAAACTGCACCGCCATCAACTCCGACACAACCTTGCAACAAGTCCGCTGGAAAGAGACCCCCGACTTATCCAAACTGTCGGGCCAACCCGTTCGGTTCCGATTTCATCTAACGAACGGCAGCCTGTATTCCTTCTGGGTCAGCGGAGATGAATCGGGCGCAAGCCATGGTTACATCGCTGCAGGAGGTCCCGGGTATAAGGGGCCGATTGATACGGTGGGACGGAAGGCGTTGGAGTAATGCGGGAATCGTTTCCCGAGTCACCACAGTCAATGAAACTGCGAAATCATTGACATCAAGAAGTTACGAAATTCATAGAACCTGTTGGCAAATATGATTTTTCCACCGTCCTTTTTTGAGTACGACTATGATGGGATATACTTGTGACATCTGGCTCTCAATCGACGGTTGTGAAGAAGAAGCACATCGTCGACGGTCCTATCTCGACGTTATCGAAGAGTTGACGCTCGAGATGGAAAGAAGTGCCTCTTGTCGAATTTATGTGTCAGAATACTGTGGGCTGGACGATTTTAAAGATTGCAACACAGCTACAGTTGTGGACGTGGCCGCTCGTCATCTATTTGAAAACCTTGACAAAGAGTTAAGCTGCACCATTTCTCTCCCCTGGCTGAAAGTGTGGAATCGTCACAGCCAACGGCACGAGATTGCAATATGCGAAATCGACTACTACAGTCGCCATTTTGGCGTGTCGAGTCTTCCCAAAGACGATTACACCTATCGGTATGGTTTCGGTGACATCAGCTTTGAGGTTTCCTATTCCTATATGACTGATGAAGCTCACGCCCAGTACCGAAAGAACTTCGAGGCAACCCTTCGTCGCGTCCAACCCGAAGTAGCGGTGATTTATTCACCTGTCCGAAGTCGCGTATTACTGTTCGAGTACCTCTATCACCATCACCACCAACTGATTTATCTGCATCTCCTCGCATTTGCGATGGATTGTTTCGACCTCCGAGCTATTACGGAAGAATTCAATCAAACACAAAAGAAAACAGATCAGATCACGTGGGACCACAGTCTAATTCTGAGGATGCAGGAGCTACGGAGTGGTAAGTATGATGATCTGCTCTCGTTCTGCATCGAGCGCCAAAATTTGGAAATAAATCCGTCTCACAAATGGGCCAATGGACATAAGGATCTGCTCGTAGCAATATTGAAAGAAGCTTCGATTCTAAAAGAACTTTCGCTCGATTGCGACATCTTCGCGACGATGCAATGTCTTGAAGGAGTAACAGACCTTCGATTCGATACGACGGAAGAAGGAACTCTGATGCTGCATAACAGCAACCTGAAGACGCCGTGGGAATTCTGGTTCACGTTCGGACAGAATATACTCGAATACTTAATTCAGAACTGATTGCACGAACCTATCACCTTTCAATCCCCCACCGGCACCACTTCTCCCATCGCTTCGAAAATCTCCCCCACGTTCGGTTTGAACACGTTCCCGATCAGAATGTCGACCAGATTCGTTTGATACTGCGGGTGCATTTTCAAAAATTCGCCGAAGCGGAAACCGGGGGTGTAGAAGGCGAGGACGAGTTTGCGGAAGTTTTCGACGCCTTTACGGTATTCGGGTTGCCAGGTGCCGAGGCGGTCGGCGGAGAGGTCGTTGGCTTGAAGAGCTTCGTGGACGGCATCGGCGGCGACCATGCCCGAATGGAGGGCGAGGAAGACGCCGGAGGAATAGACGGGGTCGATGAATCCGAAGGCATCCCCGATCAGCAACCAACCGGGGCCGGAGCCCTGGGAGGACTTGTAACTGAAGTCTTTCGTAGTATGAAATTCAGTAGGCCACTCAGCCTCGTTAACTCGGCGATGGAGACCAATGCAACGGTCGAGTTCCTGTTTGAAAATCTCCTCGGGGGTTCCCCTATTCTGCCCGAACATGTAATCCATAGTGCCGGTGCAACCGACGGAGACGATGTCATTCGGGAGCGGGATATACCAGAACCACGATTTCTTCCCTTCCGTTTGAAGGATGATGGTAGCTCCCTCGTCTTTGCCTGGATCGCGATGGGCTCCTTTGAAATAGGTCCAAACTGTCCCCATGCGTAAA
>JAGQQC010000354.1 GCA_020426395.1 Planctomycetaceae bacterium | reverse complement strand
CATCCACCATGAATGACGACTCGGTAAAATGCAGGTAGTCATCCAGGTGTTCCAGTGGATTACCAAAAAAGAGCGCTTGCATTGTCTCACCGAAAAGATCTTCCAGTGCAAGGTCGAAAGCCCGGACGGTTCGGTGAAAATAGACCGACTTGAACAGGTTGGCTCGTGTTTCAATAAAATTGATTAAGGTCGGCAACCCCCGGCTGTGGATGGTTAAACCACTCGGAGTGAAAAAGCTGTAGTACATCAATCGGGATATATCAAATGCACGTGTGTTATAACCCGTCATGTACGCGTCGCGCAGCACGAAATCCATATTGTCCACAGTGTAGATACCGCTAAATAACGACCGTAGTTTCTTTAACCAGTCGGGTTGGTCTTCACTCGCGGGATCGCCAGGCTTGGGACGACAAATGAGCCAGGCAATTTGCCGGGGTTCCAATTCTTCCAGTGGTTTTAGTTGACCGTTCGGGTTTCTTCGAATTCGACGAAGTAAATCTCCCAGTTCGTGTTCAATAATATGTGCCCCGATGATTTCGTGCGTCAGCTCAAACTGGGCCAGATATTGGTCATCAAAAAAATGGCCAAATGGACCGTGACCAACATCATGCAGCAATGCGGCCATCCGACAGAGGCTTTCGACATAGGGCCGAGAGGGGACATTTGGGCAACTTTCGCATAAGGATTCGTACCACAACTCGATCGCTTTACTGGCAAGGTGCATTGCTCCGAGCACGTGCTGAAACCGCATATGTTCAGCCGAAGGAAAGACCCACCAGGCTGTTTGTAATTGATGAATGTGCCGCAAACGTTGAACCCAGGGGTGGTCAATGATTTCCTGTTCCGCAACTTCCTCGCCAGTGAGATCATTGGGAGAAATGAAGGGAATGTACCCGTGAATTGGGTCGTAACTTAAACTCTCCTTTGTGAAATCCTTAACCATAATGCGGTTGTCTTGTCCGAATGTTAAATGTATGAGGGACCTGGGATATTCTGACGAGGCTTTTTGTCTGCTCAGAGCAATCCTGTTTCATTTCATAAATCTGAGCAGCTAAACCCGTCTTAGTTCGACAGAAGAATGATAATCAATTGTTGGAAAGAAGAAAATCTTCATCGCGGGAGCAATGCAAATGAGAACAATCCTTGTGACTCATCATTGAATTACAGCTTGCATCTGCGATAGCATGTGTTCTGTTCATTTTGTAGTGTTTTATTAACATCCTGGAACTTTTAATAGTATGTCCAGAGCGGGTTCGAGCCAGTTACTTGAAGAACCAACTTTATATCCCCGATTGACTGAGGGATTGCGGTGGATGCAGGCGGTGTCCCAAGTCCTGGGTATGTTCGCCGTAGTCATTCATCATGGCCTTGCCCGTTTTTCGGAAGCAAATACATCCGAAATTAATACGCTACTTCTGTTGTGCATGGTACTGATTACCGGTTCTGTCATTGTTCGCTATTTCTTCAGCCGGGTGAGGAAAAGTTTTTTCCGCCAACACCGCACCCATTTTTTGACCAGCGCCGTTTGGTTACTCGGCCTGCTTTTGATTGTCGGTGGCATTCGAGAATCTTTTGAATTGCTTAGCCAGGTAGAGACTGACTGGCGACTTTCAATTTACTGGACTGAATTCTGCCTGGTTTTCCGCGGCCTGTGGCGAGGACTGCATGTGGTGAACCGCATTGCCTTGTCCGGGAATAATCCGGCAATGTTGCTGGGCGGTTCTTTTCTCGTTCTTATTACTGTGGGAACTGGTCTGTTACTGCTTCCTCTGTCCCGTGCTCAATCGCCTGAAATGATCGAACCTGTGGGGGCGCCATTTCTGACGGCGTTCTTCACCGCGACAAGCGCCAGTTGCGTGACCGGGTTGATTGTGGTCCCCACCGGCAGCTATTGGTCTACCTTCGGGCAGGTTGTCATTCTCTTCCTCTTTCAAATAGGAGGATTGGGAATCATGACCTGGGGGGCACTCTTTGCAATCGCTTCGGGACGATCAATTCATGTCCGTCAAAGTGCAACGATGGGAGAAATGCTCGAATCGAGTGGATTGGTAGATCTCAAAAGGTTACTGCTGACAATTCTGTTATTCACATTAACGTCCGAATTGATCGGAGCGGTCATCATTTCTGGATTGTGGAGTGATCTTCCCCTGTGGGACCAAATTTTTAACAGCCTGTTTCATTCCGTCAGTGCCTTTTGTAATGCGGGATTCTCGCTTCAAGACGACGGACTACTCGGGAAAGGAAGCAATTGGCAAGTCTGGGGAGGCATGGCGGGGCTCGTCATTTTTGGAGGGATCGGTTTCTCGGTGGTCTATAACCTGGCTCTCGTTCTGAAATCCCGATTCTGGGATATCAAACGGACGCCCTTATTTTCCATTTCCAGAAATAAAACTCGATTAACTCTTTCTTCCCGGCTGGTTCTGCTTGGGACCCTCGTTTTGCTATTTGCCGGAACGCTCAGTTTCTTCTTTCTGGAATCACTGGCACACGAAAGTGAGCCTTCGCAGGGAATAAGTTGGGCCGATGCCTGGTTTCAATCGGTAACGATGCGGACCGCTGGGTTTAATACCGTTGATCTAGGAGAGATGCAGACTTCCTCCAAACTGATCTCTATCGGTTTAATGTTTGTTGGTGCCTCCCCAGGTTCGACGGGCGGGGGAATCAAAGTCATTTGCTTCATGTTGATTGGATTGAGTCTCATTTCCATCTGCAAGGGGCGATCTCGCGTTGAATGGGCAGGCCGGACTATTCCCGAAGAAACGGTTAAGCGAGCATTAACTATTGTCACAATCAGTGTCATGACGGTTATGCTTACGACGTTACTGTTGACGATTTTTGAAAATCGGCCCGGGGAATTTATTGATCTACTCTATGAGGCGACAAGTGCCTTTGGGACCGTGGGCGTTTCGACCGGTTTGACTTCGGAATTGTCTCCCCCTTCGCAATTGGTCATTATCGTGACAATGTTTCTCGGCCGGATTGGTCCACTGACTTTGATTCTAGCTCTTGGTAGAGGACATCAGTCGGGGCTGGAATATTCCTATCCAGAAGAACGAGTCATGCTTGGTTAAGTCCGACTTTTTAATTCATGAATGAGACATTAAAGGGGCATGTTGTGCCACGAATAGCAGTTTTGGGATTAGGCCGGTTTGGATACACCCTCGCGACAGAGCTGGCGGCTCGAAAAGCAGAAGTCATTGCGATCGATCATTCTCCCTCAATTGTGGAGCAGATTAAGGACGATGTCGATCTGGCAATCCGTCTTGATACCACCGATGAACTTGCCTTGCGGAGTCAAAAGATTGACGAAGTGGAAATCGCGGTGGTTGCAATAGGAGGGAACTTTGAATCGGCCCTACTCACGACGACCATATTGAAGACGATGGATATCCCTCGAATCATTTGTCGAGCCAGAACGAAATTTCACGCCGAGATTTTCAGACGAGTCGGGGCTGATCAGGTGATTCAACCGGAAAAACAGACGGGGGAGGAATTAGCCCGAAAACTGGCGTTACCGCATTTACGGGATCTGATCCCACTGGAAGAAGGGTTCAGTCTGATCGAGCTCGACGCCCCCTCACCCTTTATCGGCAAAAATCTGGTGCAATTAAAAATTCGTGAAACCTACAATCTGAATCTGGTGGCGATCATGCGAAAGGCTCCAGAAGTGAGTGACCAGGTGGAGGAGCCCAGGCGAATTATGAATGTCCCGCATCCGCATGACATCATCCACAAGGGGGATACCTTATTTATTGTCGGTCCCGATACAAAACTCGCCCAGTTGCCACGTGAATAGGGAGTAATTGACAATCTGGAAAAAGGAAATAGGGATTTCGGATGTGAGGATTCTGAGGAAGATCTAGACGCTGTACACCAGAGTCTGTTAACTGAAAAGAATTGAACTGGAGATATCTTATCGACTCCGCTACGATGAAGGTGATGGTTGCAAAAAATGATTCTCTTTTCTGGTCTTAAAATATGAAGTGGCCTGCGCTCAAGAGAGGATTCAACAACCGCTGGATGTGGATTTTCACGATTCTGTGTTCTGCGGTCGGAGTTGCTTCAGTGAGTATGCTAGTTGCCCGGGAAACGGTTCCCGTCGTCACCGTTAAAGTGGTGAACATTTACCCGCATGATTCCTCTGCTTTCACCCAGGGACTTTGTTTTGACTCCCAGGGAAATTTTTACGAAGGAACCGGTTTGTACGGTTCTTCAGAGCTTCGTCAGGTTGATTTGAATACGGGTAAAGTTCTCAAATCGAGCAAACTGCCCCGAGATGTCTTTGGTGAGGGAATTTCTATCTGGAATGACCGACTCGTCCAATTAACCTGGAAGAAACAGCGGGGCGTCGTATACGAACTGGGATCGTTCCGCCAATTGGGCATGTTCCGATATCGCGGAGAAGGCTGGGGGCTGACACATGACGGAAAGCAGTTCATCAAAAGTAACGGTTCGGCTCGAATTCAGTTCTTGAAGCCATCGGATTTTTCTGTTGTCCGTACAATTACGGTGACTGATGGAAGCCGGCAGATCAAAGGCTTAAATGAACTCGAATATCTCAACGGGGAGATATGGGCCAATATCTGGTATGAGGACTATATTGTCTGCATCGATCCTCAAACAGGCAAAGTAAAACGTTGGCTCGATTTGCGTCAGGTCTGGCCAGAAAAATTTCGCGGAAGAGAACAGGTTCTTAACGGTATTGCCCAGAACCCGCAAACAGGTCAAATTTTCGTGACCGGAAAGAACTGGCCCAAGTTGTATGAAATTCAATTGAATGAATAAGGCCGTCAGCGCCTGACTACAATGCGACATTATCGCTGGATGAAAGCTACCAAAACGCTCGGTCTTTTTTCTGGACACTTTTTTCTGGACACTTTTTTCTGGACACTTTTTTCTGGACACTTTTTCTGGACACTTTTTCTGGATCAATTTTTTTCTGATTTGAACCTGCACAGTCACCTTATATTTGACGTTATCAATTGTCTTCCAAAGGGTGTCCCATTTTAGCGTAGTGGTTTCTGGCGGCGCAAAATCATGTTTTCAAGGTCTTTTCGCGTACAAAAGCCGCCTTACTTATCTTCAG
>JAGQQC010000353.1 GCA_020426395.1 Planctomycetaceae bacterium | reverse complement strand
TGTTTCTGGTTGGTATTCCGTAACAGACAATATAACCGACCATCGGTCAGTTCGACGATTGTTGGCTCATGACATCCCCGTCCTTTGGCCGTCATACTATCGCTGCTTCGTTTCCAGGTGCGAAACCCATCATCAGAATACCAGACGAACGAATGCAGATTACCACCTTTGTATGCCTGACCTCCGATGTAATTTTCTGCATAGGGGCCATGTGCGGGTAAAATTACGCGTCCCGAACTGAGCCGAATCGCCCGGTCGGCATTGTTGCAATACCAACCCGGCTCAGAAATCTGTTGTTGCTCGCCGAAGGACTGACAGTTATCAGTTGAACGTCGCAAGTAGACATTCCGATTCTCTGGCGAGTCCCATCCCACATAGGTGAAGAGGACTTCCTCCGCGGAAAGCCGCACCAAGTTCGGATGCTTGACGTTGTGTTTCCAGTGATTTTCCTGCAACACCCGACGATTCTTCCAGGTACGACCTCCATCACTCGAAGTCATGGCACTGATCTGGCAGGCGACTTCATCTCCAATCCCCCCCTGCCCTTTCTTCGTCTCTTGCGGCTCCCCCTTCGTATAATACTCACACCAGACAAACATCAGTTCGTCGTCATTCAATGGAAAGATCAACTGATGATCGTGCCGCGGATGCTCCGGTGTCCAGGGACAAACGACTTCATCATATTTCGGTTTCAGGGGTGGTTTGTCGTTTTTCCTGGAATCCGCCATCGCCTGTTTCAGCGCAGCACTTCCCAAGACGAGACATGCGGAGGTGACAAGGAAATCACGGCGGGATAAAGAAGTCGGTTTCATGGGCATCTCCAGAGAAAATAGATCAAGCCCATTCAGCCTAACACTCCTCCTCCGGAACATGCAACCGCTTATGCGTGGTTAGTTTGCAGACTCCGTTTTTGCCAATTCCAGATCTCGTTCGACCATCAGACGGGCCAATTCCGCGAAGCTGACTTCCGGTTGCCAGCTCAGTTTCGTTTTCGCTCTGGTGATGTCTCCGCAGAGGACCGGTGCATCGTGGGGGCGGAGGAGGTTGGGATCGATTTCGATATAATTGTGGTAGTCGAGTTCCAGATAAGAAAAAACCGTCTCCACGAATTCTCGCACCGAGTGGGTTTCTGTGGTGGAGATAATGTAATCGTCCGGTTCGTCCTGTTGCAGCATCAACCACATCACCTTCACGAAATCGCCCGCGTAACCCCAACTTCGTTCGGCATCGAGATTGCCGAGGGTTAATTTCTCTTGCAATCCCAGTTTGATGTGGCTCGCGGCGCGGGTGATTTTACGCGTAACAAAACTTTCATCCCTCAAAGGGGATTCATGATTGAAGAGAATTCCGTTACAGGCGAACATACCGTGGGCTTCGCGGTAATTCTGGACTTGTAAATGTGCATAGGCCTTCGCGCAGGCATACGGGCTGCGTGGATGAATCGGGCTTTCTTCACTTAGGAGAGGTCCAGCCTGGTCGTCAAAAATTGCGGATGAAGAAGCTTGGAAAAATTTGACCGGTTGCTTCTCTTTTATCTCGAATTGCCGCACGGCTTCCAGCATGTGAAGGGCGCCCATGCCGGTGATTTTCATCGTTTCCACTGGACGTTCGTACGAGAGGGAAACATGACTTTGCGCTGCCAGATGATAAACCTCTTGTGGGCGTATTTTGTCGAGCAGTTCTCCCAAGGTATCCGGATGACAGAGATCGAATTGATGGAGCGTAAGCTTTTCCGACAACGTGTTCTGTCCGGTTTGCAGGACAAAACCGTGGACCTGGTACCCCTTCTCCAGCAGTAACTGGGACAGATAATGACCGTCCTGGCCGTCGATACCAGTGATGAGCGCGACAGGAGGCACGGAAAGAAACTTTCAAACAGGAACTGGGAGATCAGTCGAAACGGAAATGAAAGTGAAGCATGATACATGCAACGGCATCCATTTTATGTGATAATAACGACCCGTTGCGATCCTGTCACGCGGCAATGGTTAGTGGAACTCTTTGCAACATGATGATATTCCCATGGTGATGAAACCGACTCCCGATTCTCCGTCCGCAACCCGTGTGTGGAACTATGGTGGCCAGATTCATGAAACAGGCCGATTTCCGCTTGTCATGGGAATCGTGAATGTGACCCCGGACAGTTTTTCAGATGGTGGCGAGTATGCGACTGTCGATTCGGCGGTCGCGCATGCGCTGAAACTTGTCGATGAGGGGGCCGACATACTCGACATCGGCGGGGAATCAACACGTCCCGGTGCAGAAGTGGTCACGGTTGAGGAAGAACTCGACCGCGTCGTCCCCGTAATCGCAGCACTCTCTTCGCAGACTGACATTCCGATTTCCATCGACACGACCAAGGCGGAAGTGGCCCGACAATCCATCGAAGCTGGTGCAAGTATCGTTAACGATATCTCCGGTTTGCAGTTTGATCCGGAGATGATTCCGTTATGTGCCACACACCCAGACGTCGGCGTGATCTGCATGCACATTCAGGGGACGCCCCAAACGATGCAGGATGATCCGCACTATGAAGACGTCGTTCGTGACATCGGCGAGTATTTCGAAAAACGGCTCACCCTGTTTACCCAAGCTGGAATTGCACCGGAACGGGTCGTGTTTGATCCGGGTATTGGATTTGGGAAGACTGCCGGGCACAATCTGGAGATTCTTAAGGGGGTTCCAACCCTACAGAAATTGGGACGCCCAGTGTTGATTGGTCATTCCCGCAAACGCTTTATCGGGAAACTATTAGGCCGGGAGGTCGATGAACGGTTATGGGGAACTGTCGGTATTTCGATTGGCCTTGCCCAGTTAGGGGTCGATCTGCTCCGTGTGCATGATGTCCGGGCCACGGTCGATTCCCTGCAAGCCTGGAAGGCGATTTCAGATTGATTTCCCGGAGAAAAGCTTCCTCCAAACTGATGATTGTGGTGGGTTCGCGCTTCGATTAGGCTATGTATTCCCGCCTCAGTTTCTCACCTTCTTTTCAGGTCGGTTTTTATGTTGAAACAGCTAACCACCCGGTATTTTCCGACCATGGCTTTTGCCTGGATATCTCTGTTTGTACTTACGGGGACAACAATAGCGGCAGAATTTTCCATTCGCCCGACCTGGTCCCAACTCCGTGGACCGAATGGGCAGGGGCATCCCTCACAACCGGTCGATGTGCCGCTGCAATGGAGTGAGACAGAAAACATCGTGTGGAAGATACCCGTTCCCGGGTTAGGATGGTCGTCCCCCGTTTTATCTGAGGGAAAAATCTGGTTGACCAGTGCTCTGGAAGAAGGGGCAGTCTTAAAGGCCTTTTCCTTTGATGTGGAAACTGGACAACTTTTACAGGAGGTCGAAGTCTTTCGACCGGAGGAACCTGTTTCTGTCAACGAGCAGAACAGCCATGCCTCACCGACACCTGTTGTTGAGCCTGGTTTTGTGTACGTCCATTTCGGCACGATGGGAACGGCTTGTCTCAACAGTGAAACGGGGGATATCGTCTGGAAGCATGAGAAGTTAAAACTGGATCATAAAGAAGGTCCGGGAAGTTCTCCGGTCTTGCTTAACAATCTGTTACTCATCAATTGCGATGGTATGGACGTTCAATATGTCGCCGCGCTTGATAAACGAACGGGCGACATCGTATGGAAAACAGAACGATCCGGCCCATTCCGAGATCGACCCGATTTCAAAAAAGCGTATTCCACACCGGTGGTCCATGAAGTGAATGGACGCTGGCAAGTCATCAGTACCGGGGCGGATCAAATTGAAGGGTACGATGTAGAGACGGGTGAAGAGATTTGGCGTGTGCTCTATAACGGGTTTTCAAATGTTCCACTCGTCCAGGTCGAAGGGACCACCGCTTATGTCTGCACTGGTTTTACGAAATCGGAATTATGGGCAATTGACCTGACTGGCGAGGGAGATGTGACTGAGACGCATGTCTTGTGGACATTCAAACGGCAGGTCCCGCAGATCAGTTCACCAGTACTGGTGGATGGCCGACTCTATTTCGTCAGTGATAAAGGAGTGGGAGGGTGTGTCGATGCAAAAACGGGAGAAGCGGTCTGGCAGGACCGACTGGGAGGGAATTTTTCTTCTTCCCCGATCTACGTGAATGGGCACATTCTGTTCAGCAATCACGAAGGAAAAACACTCGTCGTTGTGCCGGGAGATGAATTGAACATTGTGCGAACGAACTCACTGGATGGAATCATCAAAGCGACTCCGGCTCCCATACCGGGTGGATTGATTCTGCGAACGGACAGTCATTTGTATCGAATCGGTCAGTAAAATTATCAAAGCAGGATGACCAAAAACAAAACCAGGGTGACAAACTCTTGGAAGGAGTCTGTCACCCTGGTCAATGTTCGGTTTCTCATTGTTTGACGAAACGAGATTCTTTCTGTGGTGCAGTCTGGCCTGGTTTCCGATGCTTGAAACAAACTGGATTTCAAGTAAGTGGAAGTGATTTAATATCGTCAGTCTGCTTTACCTGGAAGAAAACCTCAGAAATCATGGTGTCAATCAAAAGTCAGGATAGAGAGGTTCGCCGGGGAGGACCCGAGAGCACGGTTGACTAATCAAAGGTGTCGGTTGTGAATCTTATCCACGGCGAGTTCTTCGCCATTAACAACGAGAGCCTCTTTCAGGTCGGTTCTTAGTGGAACATACGACCGAAGAAAGAAGTTTTGTGTCCGCAAGAGCTGCATCCACAAGCGGGAGCTGGTGCACAGCAAGAAGGCTCAGGGGCACAGCAGCTCGGCTCAGGAGCGCAGCAGGAAGGTTCCGGTGCACAGCAAGAAGGTTCTGGTGCACAGCAGGAAACTTCAACTTCGCAGCAGCAGCTCTTTTTCTTTTTGAAGCAGCCGAACAGCTTGTCGAAGAGGCATTTTTTCTTGGGTTTGCAGCATCCACAAGCAGGTTCCGGAGCACAGCAGCTCGGCTCAGGAGCACAGCATGAAGGAGCGGGAGCACAGCAAACCGGCTCAGGGGCACAGCAAGAGGGTTCAGGGGCACAGCAGCTTGGCTCGGGAGCACAGCAGCTGGGCTCAGGTGCACAACAGGAAGGCTCACATGAAGAGCAACAGCTGT
>JAGQQC010000352.1 GCA_020426395.1 Planctomycetaceae bacterium | reverse complement strand
TGAAGAGCCTGCTGTACCGGCAGGTCTGCCAGCGGTCGTGCATCCCGAGGACAATCCGCCTACTCCGGAAAAAATTGAACTGGGAAAACTGCTCTATTTCGATACCCGATTATCGCGCAATAACAATATTTCCTGTGCGACCTGTCACGATCCGAACAAAGGGTGGAGTAACGGTGAACCAAACGCTGCCGGTTTTGAAGGAAAACGGGGAGACCGCAATTCCCCCACGGTGATCAATTCCGCTTATTACACGACACAATTCTGGGATGGACGGGCGGCGTCACTGGAACATCAGGCATTGGGTCCGATTGCGAACCCGATTGAGATGAATATGTCTCTCGAAGAAGCGATCGCCCGGTTGAAAAAATCGAAAGGGTATCAAGATCGTTTCCAGAAAGTGTTCGGAACAGAGCCCAATGAAGAAGGAGTCGCAAAAGCGATCGCCGCTTTTGAGAGGACGGTTCTGTCTGGCAACGCGCCGTACGACAAATTTATGGCAGGGGATAAAGAGGCTTTGTCCGAGGCCGCTCAACGTGGATTGAAATTGTTTAACGGAGCAGCGAACTGCGCCGCCTGTCATGGTGGACCGAACTTTACCGACAGCGCTTTTCATAATCTCGGTGTGGGAGTCAAAGAGGGAAAGAATACCGATGTCGGTCGATTTGCAGTCAGCAAGTTAGAAGGAGATACAGGCGCTTTCAAAACACCAACCTTGAGAGAAATTGCTCGCACGGGTCCTTACATGCATGATGGAAGTATGGCAACCTTGGAAGAGGTCATGCAGCATTACAATAAAGGGGGGATCGACAATCCCTACCTGGATGAAGAGATCTTTGAGCTTGGTTTATCTGACGAGCAAATTGCGGATATCATCACCTTCATGAAAGAAGGTCTTTCCAGCGAAGACTATCCGGTGGTAGAAGCACCTGAACTTCCGGAGTAAATTGTCTAATTAAAGAGCTGCAAAGTGGTCTCGAAAATCATTAATCCCTGTTTTTTCCGAGAGACTGGGGAGAGACCCCTTGCAGATCTTTAGAGGACTTGAAACAACAGACTAGATAGGATTATGAGACCCTCTACTGCATCTGTCGGCCTTGATTATTCAGGCTTAAAAACAGCCACAACCGGGTTTCCGGGATGGAATCAAAGCTGATGTTGATGAGAACGTACTACCCCTCTCTTGTACGAAATTTCCCCGAAAATACTAACTAAAAGTGAGAGTATAATCATGCTGAAGAAAGCGAAACGCCTTGCCCTGTTGACTGGGTGCCTGAGTCTGTCTCTGGCCTGCCTCGCTTATGCAGAAGAACCTGAACATGAGACATTGGTGATCGACCTGGATAACCCTTCGGGTGTTCTCGTTCATCCGGAAACTGGAAACGTCTACACCGCCAGTCGGTTCGGCGTGCATCGTTATGAACCTAAAGAACATAAAGCGGTCTTTGAGGTTTCCGATTATGCATCCGACATTTATGGCAAAGGTCCTAAATATGATATTGGACCTCTCGGCCTCGGGTTGCTCGACAAAGATCACATCGTCGTGGGCGACGGAAGTCGTCCGGATGGCGAAGAACTTGTTCGCGTTTACAAACTGGATGGGAAAAAGAAAAGCGAAGCAGATGCCGTATACACGCTCGGTCCCATCGTAAAAGGAGAAGCGACTTCCAAAGGGGAAGGAAACTTCTATGGCGTGGCGGTTAATGAGAGCGCGGTCTTCGTTACCTGTAATGGTGACGATACTAAAGGTTGGGTTGCCAAAGCCGACATCCTGGATGGAAAACCGGGAGAACTGAAACCCTTCATCGCCACGAAAGAAGCAACCGGAACGGATGCTCCTGTTGCCATCACGTTTAATCAGGATGGTTCCGAGTTGGTCGTGGGTCAGATGGGGGAGATGAATGTTCCGAACGACAGTCTGCTCACCTTTTACGATCCAGCCAGCGGTGAACTCAAACGAAGTTTGAAAACCGAACTGTCGGACATCGCCGGACTCGCTTACAGCCCTGCGACCGGCAAATTGTACGCCGTCGATTTTTCCTGGTCAGATACGACCAAAGGAGGCTTGTTTGAGTTAACCGTGGATGGCGAGACTGTCACGGCGACTAAAATTCTCAGCCTCGATAAACCAACTTCCCTTGCCTTCGGAAAAGAAGGTCAGCTGTATGTGACCCAGTTTGGTTCAGAGCCCCCGGAAGGTGCTGAATCTCCCGGTTCTCTGATCGAGATCAAACCGGGTCTGTAACCGTCAGCCAGGTGATCTACCATCGGGTGATTTGCAACCGATCGACCCCAATAGAAGTGATCCTAAAACCCTCTGATGGGTTGAATTGATCCGTAGTTTACAGGCTCAAGAACAGCCACAACCGGGTTTTAGGATGGGTTCTAGGTTGACCAGGTTCAAATGACTTCACTGGAAGAATGAATTTCCAGGTGGTAGAACCTCCACACACATCAAGTTTAGTTTTAGAAGGAAATATAAATGTCTGTAAAAGTCGGACAACCTGCCCCGGATTTTTGTGTCCAGGGTTATGACCGTACCAAAGATGGCTCTGATGGCCAGTTCAGTGAATACAAATTGGGTGACTATCAGGGTAAATGGGTCTGTCTCTTTTTCTATCCCCTCGATTTTACTTTTGTCTGCCCGACCGAAATTGTGTCATTCAATAACGAGCTGGATGAATTCGAAGATCGGGATTGTGCGCTGCTGACCGCCAGCACCGACTCGGTCTTCTCCCACAAAGGGTGGTGTGATTCCCATGAGGATTTGAAAAGCCTCAAAATCCCGATGCTCGCCGATAACAATCATGAGCTTTCCAAAGCCTTCGACGTTCTGGATGAAGAGAAAGGAATCGCCTACCGTGGTGTTTACCTGATCGATCCAAACGGAGTACTGCGTTGGATGGCAGTGCACGATCTGGGAGTTGGACGAAACGTGGAAGAAGTTCTCCGCGTATTGGACGCCTTACAGACCGACAAACTTTGCCCCTGTAACTGGAAAAAAGGTGAGGCCACCCTCAACTAACGATTCCTGATCAGGATTGCGAATAAAAAAGACGACCGTCCGGTTTGGGCGGTCGTCTTTTCTTTTGGAATCGGTTTCTTGTGCAGGTTACGTTTCGGTGATTGTTTCCGGGACATCGGGTGGGGTGAATTGGAAGTTCTGGCTTTGGCCGAAGAACTCCATTGGGTTTTCGTAGACCACCTTGCGGATCAGACTTTCGGAATGGCCTCGGCGGCGCATTTCCACGATGAAGTCCGGTACCGCCGTCGGTTTCGAAGGGCCCCAGTCACCGGCGGAATTAACCATCAAGCGTTCTGGACCGTACATTTCAACCATGTCGGCGGCCCGTTGCGGGGTGCATTTGCTGACGGGGTATAACGTCATTCCGGCCCAGAATCCTTTTTCGAGCACGGGACGGATCGTGTGTTCTTCGACATGATCAACCAGTACCCGGTGATGATCAAGTCGCCGGTCACCGCAAAGCATATCCAGAATCATCCGAGTTCCCTGGTATTTGTCTTCCAGATGCGGGGTATGAATCAGGATTTGCTGTTCGTAGTTCGCGGCCAGTTCGAGATGTTCCAGGAAAATCGTGCTCTCGTTTTTTGTATTTTTGTTGAGACCGATTTCGCCGATCCCCAGCACCCCGGGGATGTCGAGGAATTCGGGAATCATCTTAATGACTTCGCGCGAGAGAGAAACGTTTTCCGCTTCTTTGGCATTGATGCACAGCCAGGTGAAGTGTTGCAATCCGAACTGACCGGCCCGTTTCTTTTCGAAGTCCGTCAGTTGACGAAAATAATCACGAAAGCTTTCCACACTGCCGCGATCAAAGCCAGCCCAGAAGGCGGGTTCGCTCATGCCGACGCAACCCATGCGGGACAGCGTTTCATAGTCGTCGGTTGTCCGCGAAACCATGTGAATATGCGGGTCAAAATAGTACATCTGAATTTGCCTCAGGTAGGTAGTGAACCGAAATTAGGTGGGAACGATTACAGACTGAAATTCTGTCGCCAGTTTTCGTCGTACTGGCGAGAGAAGAGCAACTGAAGCTGCTCAGCCCGATTGGGGTCGTCGCTTTGAAGAATTTTGAGCCCTTCCTGAATTAACGATTCGCGGCTGTCACCCGAAACCGTCCCCTGGGCTCGATCAAGTCGGTCAAAAGAAGCCGCCAGTTCCAGCAGCTTCGCGCGAATTTCAAGGAACTCCCGATCCAGTATCTGAGGAGCCGTCATCGGATGCGGCATAGGTTGAGCACTCCTGTGAGACTGTCGTTGATATTGTGACTAAGAAAAAAGGGTGTCTGAATAATAAGAACCCATCCTAAAACCCGGTTGTGGCTGTTCTTCAGCCTGTATAATAAGGGCGAATGTGACCCATCAGAGAGTTTTAGGATCACTTCTATTGTATCTGACTATCTGGTCGAGGGATATCTGAACAAGATGTTGCCAGAAGGAGGTTTAAGTAACTTTGTCACCTTCTTATTTTAGTCTAAATCAGCAATCTCCCAAAACCAAGACCCCCCTTGTGGAAAGTCCCTGCCGCCCGACATAATCAACGTGATAGAATCAGAGAGACAAATATCGAAAGGGTATGATGAATTTAGACGATTGGGATATGAAAAAAAGGCTCGTGGCGGTGATTGCCCTCTTATGCTGGGGGGCGGCAGGGATATTTTATGTCACGAATCCGGAATCCCAAATTTTTCTGGCCTCGTCCGTCCGCATTGGCTTGGTGATGTCCGCAATCTGGCTGGCTTTGCCCTCGAAAGAACAAGCGGCCGCCTGGGCGAAAATATCCAGCAAATGGTGGGTGACTTTGGGGGTTGGCCTCGTGATCGGTTTAATTCGTCCCAAACTGGCCCCGGGTATTTTGCTCCTGTTCGCCGTCATTGGTTTTCTCTGGAAACCGAAGGTTCAGAAACCTTCTTCTCAGCCGCAGCCCTCCCAGACAACCCGCGAATCAGAAAGTGCAAAGTCCCCTCGTTAACGTTGCTGAATGTATCGTGTTTCCAGAGGCCATTTCAAAACCCGGTTGTGGTTGTTCTTGGCACTGCAAATACAGAGTATTGTTTACTCATCAGAGGGTTTTGA
>JAGQQC010000351.1 GCA_020426395.1 Planctomycetaceae bacterium | reverse complement strand
GAATCTTTCCGATGGGACAGTCGAACTGGTTGTCGAGGGAGAGACGGAAGACATCGAGCTCTTCGTGTCAGCAATCCAGGAACGCTTCTCGGGAAATCTCACCGGAAAGGACACCGAAGAGGTCATCACAGGTGAACAGTACAATTCCTTTGAAATCCGTCGCTGAGCACAAATATTCTCGAGAACCAGAAGTGAACATACAAACACACCCTCTTCGCACTCCTCACTAATCGTTGCAGACTGCCCTAAAAACGTGATGAGGGGGACTACTCGCTGGAATTGCCACCAGCAGGGACTTTTCTTTGGTTCTGGCGACCGGTAGAGTATTCGCTATTCTCCAAACATAACTGAGCGAAGAATTAATCGAAGGCTCAGAAAATCGATTTCCCATTCGATTCGGGGAAGTTGGCGCCAACAGGCGGCAGGAAAACCGCGTAAATTCCACGGGGAAGGTCCATCTCCTGCATGCCCAGGGAATTTTCTTTCTGTCCTGGCATGATCAACTTTCCCGACTCTTTCATTTCTCATTTATCACCGATTTCAACTCTCGCGTTATTTACGGTCCCTTGGAAGAAAACATCAATGGATACTCTACTCACTCTGTTCGCTCAATCAGATCGTTTGACTGTCTCTGGGGTGCTCTCGCGTCCTGAGTGGATCATGACCGGAGTTGCCAGTCTGGTGATTCTCGCCTTCTTTTTCGGCATCCAATATTTCACTCAGCTAGGTGTGATCGCTCGAGCGACCGCTAAAGAAGCTGTTCGTCAGCCGATCTTTATCCTGCTCTTGCTGTTCGGTTTGTTCTTCCTGGTCCTGATTACCTTTCTGCCGTTTTTCTCACTGGGTAACGACACCAAGATGATGAAAGACTGCGGACTGATGCATATTCTCATCAGTTGCCTCTTATTAGGTGTCTGGACGGCGAGTACCAGTATTGCCAGTGAAATCGAAGGCAAAACGGCAATGACGTTGCTTTCCAAGCCGATCAACCGTCGCCAGTTCATTGTCGGAAAACTGATGGGCATCATTAATAGCGTATTCATGCTCTGGTTGCCGCTATCAATTTTCTTCCTGATGCTCGTCTTTTACAAAACGATTTTTGAAAGCCGGGAGACAGGAGAAAGTATGGACTTGCGAATGCGGTTCCTGCTGACCTTCCAGGTGGTGCCAGGCTTGATTCTGATTTTATTCGAAACCATCGTGATGGCCTCAATCAGCGTGGCGATTTCGACCCGGCTGCCGATGTTTGTGAACATGGTCATCTGCCTGGTGATCTTCATTCTCGGTCAATTAACTCCCTTGCTCGTACAACAAAGCGAATCGAATATCGAATTCGTGCAATTTATTGCCCACTGGCTGGCCACTATTATTCCATCGCTGGATAACTACAACGTGCAGACTGCGATTCAACGGGACAGCTTGGTCCATCCGGAATATCTCGCCTGGATTGGTTTGTATTCGCTCCTCTTTAGCGCGATCGCCATGCTCTTCGCCTTTATTCTGTTCGAAGACCGGGACCTTGCCTGAGAAATTTCTGCCAAACGAACCCAGACTGATGGAGTAGTTCTTTCAGAAACCACCGTGCATTATCAACTAGTTTGATTTAGAATAAAGTAAGCTCCAGTCTCGAACCTGTCTGAGTGGATCGGACAAGACGGGAACAGCCGCTGTGACCTCGCTAACCGGTTCTGGGAGCAGTGAGGTGGATTGAACTCTCGGATGTGAATGCAGCCAGGAAGGCACGTCATATCTAAATCAAGACTTACGGGAGTCGAATAACTCCTTGATCTTCAGACCGGACCGGACGTCAAACAGGGGTCAATTCGGCGCCGTCCTCTTGAACGAGTAAGTCGATTTCAGACAGGTTTTACGCGTGGCCACAGTCGAAAAGGCTTCGTTAAGACGATTACTCGGTGGACGTCATTTCCTGAAAGGGGCACGCAGAAGTTCCCTGATATGGGCGACGATCTCTTCCGTTGTGTTCTGCCTTATTCTGCTCAATCTTTTTCTCCTGTTGGACCTGCTACATACCAACGGCTCTATCCAAATATCGCCGAAACAAGCTGACGAATTCGATCGCCTGCTCCCCAAATTCAGTGCGATTCTCACCCCGGACATATCCGAGGATGTTGCTGAAACAATCGGGTTACAAAAACTGGAACTCGATGAATCTTCAGATGAAGAGACTCTCTCTAACTCCCGTCAGGCTCAACTTCGACTCGATTTCGATGGGCGCGGAATCCTCCCGTCCGTCTGGTGGTTACGAAATACTCTCTGGAGATATCCCGTTGCCGCAGCGTATGACCATACCCCCTGGTTGCGATCAAACATGACTGCACTCGTGCTGTTGATTCTGTCACTCGTAACATTAGGGTTACTCTTCAATCTCCTAGTCTCCCGAGTTCGGGGAGTGGCCGCAGAGATGGGAATGGAAGTCGCACAAAAACTTCGGCGAGATTTACATCGGCAAGTATTACGACTGGGACCAGCCGACCTGTGCGAGGTGGAACAACTGCATGCGGTCCGGTTGTTTACTGAAGATACGGAAGTCGTACGAACTTCCATCGAAGCACTCGCCTATCGTTACGCACGAGACATCATTCTGTTAATTCTGCTCGTCATATTCGCCCTTTCGATTAACTGGTTGCTTGCTCTGGAATGTCTGATTCCGCTGGGAGCTTGCTGGTACCTGATTCGGCAGGAAATCTTGCGGTTTCGAGAGTCAAGAAAACTACTGAACGCTTCCGCCGAAAGTACCTTGAATCTCCTCTCGGAAAGTTTTCGCAATACTCGCCTCGTCCGTGCTTATAGCATGGAAACGACGGAGCAGGAAACGTTCGCCAAAAACCTGGATCGCCTCAAAAGCCGGTTGCTCACGGTGAACCGTCGAGAACGCTGGTCACGCTGGCTTTGTCGGGCATTGATTGTATTCTGCACCTCCATCGTGTTGCTTCTCGTGTGTATGAGAGTGTTGATCGACTCGGAAAGCCTTCCGCTTGCAGCAGGCCTTTCGTTACTGATTACTTTTATTGCAATCCACTGGCCATTGAAGCATCTTGCGGATATCCCGAGTGAAAAACAGGCCGCGACCCATGCTGCTGCCAGGATCTATCGCTACCTGGATCAAATTCCTCCAGTTAGCCAGGCCGTTGGGGCAAAATTCCTGTCCCCCTTGTCTAAAGCTTTAACGTTCGAGTCCGTCCAATATCAAACCGAAGCTGGCCAACAACTACTCGACGGACTGGATCTGACGGTTAACGCCGGAGAAGCGATCGCCATCGTTTCGCTCAACCCCCTGGAATGTGTGGCTGTTGCCTATCTGATTCCCCGGTTCATTGAACCCACTGATGGACGAATTTTGATTGATGGCGAAGATACCGCCTGGGCCACGCTGGAATCATTGCGTGCAGAAATCGCTTATGTCGGCGGCAACGATCTGTTCTTCACCGGCTCGGTCCTGGAAAATATTCGAAGTGGAGAGAATTCTTTCTCTCATTCCGCTGTCACGGAAGCAGCGAAACAGGCGCGTGCCCACAATTTCATATTGCGACTTCCAAACGGATACGAAACCATCCTTGGTCAACACGGAGAAACGTTGGAGCCCGGCGAAAGCTTCCGGCTGGGTATTGCGCGTGCCCTGCTCCGTAACCCGGCCCTGCTGATTCTTGCAGAGCCGAAGGCAACGCTCGATACAGACACGAAATCCCGCCTGGACGATGCTTACACGCAGATTCTCCAGGGCCGAACAGTGATCTTCCTCCCCACCCGGCTCTCTACCGTCCGGCGTGTGGATCGAATTGTTCTGATTCATCAGGGAAAAATCGAAGCCATCGGAACTCATGCGGAGCTTGTGAAAAACTCGCCCATCTATCGCCACTGGGAATACATGAACTTCAATGCGTTTCGCGAGACAAAACCTGCTTGCGAAAACAACAACGAAGCCTGATTCTTTCCAAAGCAGTCGTTCTTTGATACTCTTCTCGGTATCAATATTGAGAGACAGCTTCGCACAACAGGAGGGAAATCCGTTGATCTATTCCGAGATGATCGAAAGAGCCTTGCGGTTAAGCGCCCGTGCTCATCGTGAACAGTGTCGTAAATCGTCTGATCTCCCTTATGTCATTCATCCCGTAGCGGTCGCGCTCATCCTCACCCAGGCAGGTTTCGAGCAGGAAGAAACTGTTCTCACCGCCGCCCTCTTACACGATGTGGTCGAAGATACCCCCGTGACGCTCGAGCAATTGGAAAGAGAACACGCTTTTCCCGATGAAGTTATCAACCTGGTTAATGAATTAAGCGAACAAAAACGGGATGAGGCAGGAAACAAAATATCCTGGAAAGCGCGTAAGGAACATCACCTGGAGGTGATCCGCCAGTCGAGTCTGGGGGCCTGCGCGGTTGTTCTCGCGGATAAACTTCACAATTTGAAATCGACCTTAATCGATCTCCAGCATGTTGGACCCAAGATCTGGGACCGGTTTAATTCTTCCGAAGAAGAGTTCCTCTGGTATCACCACTCAATGCTGGAAGCGGCCGACCGGGATGAGGAACGAATCCAGAACCTGATCGAAGAAAATCGCAAACTACTGCACGAACTCGCGATGACGATGGAAAAAAGCTGAGCGGGCAATCGAACCAGAAACCGAATTTAAGCAGCGGCGATTTCCTGATAGTGATGGGGATGATACTCCACTGCGTCAGCGGGAGTTTGATTAAATAGCGCTACTCCACGCGTTCCCCACGCTCCATTCTGGAAATGAAACACGGCAACCGCCTTTTTGCGTAGCGGTGTGTGAAGTGCTTCTCCGGCAGGCACGAGTATAATATCCACTGAGACCAAAGCGTGAATGCAACCCGTCATCCGATCCCGGGCAAAACTGACTTCACTCTTCCAGTCACATTCGATGGAACGAAAATCGTGCGGTGTATTCTGCGCGAGGGCCAGTTCTGAAAACCGGGCTTCGAGATGCTCCCGCTGGTAGCCGAACTGCCGAATAGCGAGTTGCTCCTCCCGACGCGAAAGCATGGGCGCAATTTCTCTGGTCAAAACCCGATAGACAAAGTAGCTGGTAGCGGCTGCGATGCAAACCACCCAGAT
>JAGQQC010000350.1 GCA_020426395.1 Planctomycetaceae bacterium | reverse complement strand
TGGTCAGGATGTTGTTGAACTCGTGGGTAATGGAAGCCGCAAGGGCACCGACGCTACTCATCTTTTGAGATTGCATCAATTGTTGTCGCAATTGTTCATTCTCGCGTTGAAGTAGTTCGAGTTTCTGTTCCACTGTTTGGGGTTCTTGATCCGACATGTGGGATTTTCCTGACTGACGCTGTCTGGGTAAAAGAATCTTGCCCGGATATCGCGGCGATTTTGATGGAGTTGATTGACGAGTACAAGATTTTGAATTCACCCCCTGCGATTCCGATCGAGAACCCAGAGGGGAGGGCTCCCCGATGAGTGGTTCGGGGGCGAAGTATCAATTGTTGCGTTTCTATGAATTTTATCGGAGCCGATCGCACTAAAAATCCATGCCGAGTCCTCTTGCAAGCCTTCTCTGGATAGTCGACTCTCTTTCAGGGTCGTTCTGCAACGGTTAACGAATTCAGGAGAACTGCGTAGCCTGTACGGATTACTGACACTGACGACTATGGTAAAACGGGTAACACACATTAACTTTGCGGCATGTCAGTCAGGCTGTTGAAACAGCCCTTGGCATTGATTACTGTAGTTGCTCACAAGATTTACCGCCCCTTTTCTGAACGACGGTTCCGCTCTATGATTCAGGTCGAACAGCTAACGCTACAGGCGGGATCTTTCCGGCTTGAGAACATCTCTTTTGAAATTCCCCGTGGGCAATATGCCGTATTGATGGGACGAACA
Source organism: Planctomycetaceae bacterium (assembly GCA_020426395.1). Lineage (GTDB taxonomy): Bacteria > Planctomycetota > Planctomycetia > Planctomycetales > Planctomycetaceae > Polystyrenella. The sequence continues at coordinate 4,392 of JAGQQC010000350.1, read as the reverse complement.
GGATGCGGCAAGACGACGCTTCTGGAGGGAATTTGCGGACTGAAAACAGTTCGCGCGGGAACGATCAAGATCAATGGTTCCGATGTGACCCACGCCAAACCTGGGATGCGGGACATCGGTTTTGTGCCACAGGAGGCGGCTCTCTTTCCGAATCTGAATGTGCGCGATCAATTGGGTTTTGCTCTGGAAATTCGAAAGTGGTCCCCGTCAGAGATAAATACCCGTGTGACGGAACTGGCGGAAGTCCTGGGGGTTGGGCATCTGCTCGATCGCTATCCCCAAGGGCTCAGTGGAGGGGAGCAGCAGCGCATCTCTCTTGGGAGAGCGCTTGCTTTCCATCCTCAAGTCCTCTGCCTGGATGAGCCCCTTTCAGCTCTGGATGAGCAAACCCGGCTGGAAATGTATTCTGTTTTGCGTACTGTCAAAGACCACTTTCATACGACGACACTCCACATCACACATAGTGTCGAGGAAGCGGTGCAACTGGCGGATTTGCATTTTCGGCTGGAAGGGGGGACGCTTGAACAACAGGACGTCCCTTCAGCAAAACGATCCGCTGATTGAGATTTCTATGCAAAAAAAACTCCCGATGGTTGCCTGTGTGGGCAAAACCATCGAGAGTGATGAAAACACGCGATCAGCAAATCAGGGTTAACCCCGTTGTTTACTTTTCGTCTTTATGATCTTCGTCGTGATCATGGCCGTGGTCGTGATCATGATCGTGGTGATGTTCGATCTCGCCTTCAAACGTTTTTTCACCGATGGAAGCGATGATTTCCCCTTCGAGGTCTTCAGCATCAGTCACGTGTTCTTTGATTGTTTCGTTACCGACCAACTCAAAGTAGGATGATTTTCCTTCTCCGTCACCTTCCTGAGGTTTGGCGGTAAGGGTGAATTCTTCTTCTTTGTCACCGAAATGCAGGTGGGCGAAAATTTCTTTTTGTTCGATGGGGAGAGGTTTCATCTCATCGTGATCGAGAAGATACACGCCCAGCGTATGAGTGGCAGCATCGAACACAACTTCTGCAAGATAGGAATGATCGCCCAGATCCACCAAGTGGCCTTCATGCGGACCATGTTCATCATGGTGATGATCATCATGTTCGTCTGTCTGGGGAGGAGCTGCTTCATATTCGGTGTAATTTTCTTCGGAGGTACACCCGGCTACCCAGGGGAGCAGGCCCAGCAGCATGACCAGTACACTTAAACGACGCAAAGACATAGAAGACTTCCTTTCAGAATGCGGCTCTCATATCCGTGGGTGGTGAAGGGTCTTTCTCAAGCCAAAATAGCGAAAAAGACAGCTAATGCTAGTTGTAAGTGATCGTTTAAGCGTTGACCAGTGGTCCGTATCGAATTTTTCCTAATGAGCCGTTCCTTCTGCAACTTCTTCTGATCCTTGAACGTGAAGTACTTCTTGATAGAAGAATGATAGGATTGTCAGCACTATCGCGGCGATGACTGTCAAACCCGTAAATAGCCAGTAATATCCCGCTCCTTCCAATTGAAGTGAGTCACTACGGGCGATCACGAAATTAATTGAGGCGGTAATGAGGTTTCCCAGGGAGACCGACAGAAACCAGAATGCCATCACGAACGATTTCAGACTGTTTGGAGCTTGTGTGTACGAGAACTCCAAGCCGGTGATCGACACCAGAATTTCAGACATGGTCAGCACGATATAGGGGAGCACTTGTGCCAGAATGTGAACATGACCGGGGCCATGTTGGTCAATTTCTTGCTGAATCAGACTCGTAATAGCAAATGAGACCGCGCACAGGAACATTCCAATACACATGCGGCGCATGCTGGTCAGGGTATAAAACCTGTTAATTGCCGGATAAAGGAAACGCGTAAAGAGCGGGATAAATAAAAGTACGAGGATCGGATTAACTGCCTGCATTTGCGAATCGAGGATGGTCCAGTTCGTTAGCGATGGAAAACTGTCGGCGACCCGCCAGTTGCCGATGTAAAGTTCATTGACTCGGTGTTCCATATCGTCGGCCTGAATCACCCAGGCGGAAGCGGTTTGATCAAAACAGGACCAGAATATCGAAACCACCACGTAAATTGGAATCAGCCTCAATAACGCCTGCTTGGTTGAAGGGGCTTTCAGCTCAGTCCACAGACTGGCTCCCTTGGGGGGAATATGGATGAATTCGTTGCGACCCATCCAAAAGGCAATTGTTGCGAGGAGCATTAAGAGACCGGGAATACCGAAAGCGACTGAAGGGCCATATTCTTTGAGCAGAATCGGGGTTGCGATGGTTGAAATAAACGCACCCACATTGATCGAGAAATAAAACCAGGCAAAAACCTTATTGAATAAATGCGAAGCGTTTTTGCCAAACTGGTCACCGACATGAGCGGAGACGCAGGGTTTAATCCCGCCGGCTCCAATCGCGATTAACGTCAGACCGATCGTCAGGCCCATCCGAGAATCGTCAATGGCAAGTGCCAGGTGACCCAAACAGTAGACGATGGAAAGCGAAAGAATCGTTTTGTACTTTCCCAATAACCAGTCCGCCGCAATGGCTCCTAGTATTGGGGTAAAGTAATTGAACGCATTGAAAAAGTGAACGGCCGCTTTAGCATCGTCTTCAGACATGACATGGAGTTCGCCATTCTCCATGAGATGCTTCGTCATGAAAACGGTTAGGATCGCCTTCATACCGTAATAACTGAAACGTTCCGCTGCTTCATTTCCGATGATATACGGAATTCCGCTCGGCATCCCTGCGGAATCGCTCGGTGTTGTTCGGTAGGTTTGGTCACTCATCTGTGTCAGATCTAATAATGAGGGGGACGTTCCTGCAGCGGATCTCGTTCTTCCGGTTTTTCCAGCTCTTCGATGTGCTGCAATAACTGTTCGTTCTTTTTATGCAGTGCATCCAGTTGTTTTTGCTGTTCCAGAATAACCTGATTTAATTGCTGCACGTCATGTTGCAAATGGGTGAAGAGCGTTTCAAGCTCCATGATCCGCTGTTCGAGCACTGTGGGATGGGGGTCAGGCATTGTATTCGTGATGAAATCGTATTCGGAATTAAATCAAGGAAGGGAAACAGAAGGAGAGAATCGCAGATGTTCGTCGAAAAACCGGTACGCGACCTCCCGGACATCCTCTGGGAAGTCATGTTCACAGGCGGGATAATTTGCCTGCAAATGGTCCTCTGCATCGTATAGTCTGTAGATCGGAAGAGCGAGTTCAATCGACTCCTGTACCCCGCTCACTTCAAAATTCCCGTCATAAAGAGGGGAACTTGCCAGAAATGGGCGTGGCGCAAAACAGCCCAGAATCTCAGGGAAATCATCGGGAACCTGATTGGGGTCGTTTTGATACTGGGTTCGAATCCGGGGCATGTAACGATCACTCGTCCAGCCTGCGAGTTTGCCACCGTAATACTTATGAAACCGGGTGAATCCGCAATTGGAAACGATCACCTTAATCCGCTCGTCGAACGCCGCAGTAAACATCGTGTTATGCCCTCCCAGCGAGTGACCGAGACAACCGATTCGCTTACCATCGACTTCGGGAAGCGATTGCAGAAGATCAATGGCCCGCTGATTATCATAAATCGCGCGCATTGTCCCGCTGATGTATTGGTCATCTTTCGCGAAATTAATTTCATACTCACCAAACGAGGGGTAATCGGGAGCCAACGTGACATAACCCCGTTGCGCCAGATGGAGCGCATAATGCAGGTTCGGTTTCCCTCCCAGCCCTGCCGGTTCCTCTTTGCCAATGCTGGTGGTCTGATGCAGGCATAATAGGGCGGGAGTCAACCCCGGGACTTTTGCTTGGCGGAACAGATAGGCATTGATTGTCCTCTCCGGGGAACTGGTATGATAGGAGACCTTCTGCCGCAATATTCCTGCGATCGTTTCTTCCTCCAGCACTTTCATTTCGAGCGGAACAGGATTCTCCGGTTGAGGCAGGGGCCCCATCGCATCTTGCATGTTCTGGAGAATTTGAGTCTTGCGACGTTTCCAATCGTCGAGGGAAGTAACGGGGGTTGTTTCCCCTTTTTTATTGTTGAAGTAAAGCAGGTTCAAGTGCTGTTGATTATCAGTCGCTGTGTCATCTGCGGATATCCACTTCTCAGACACTCCACAAAACAGGGCAAGAAGTAAAAGAAATCTCCCGAAGTTGGTCAAATAACTCATGAGGTTCCACATCGTAGTTAAGACCTTTGTCAAAAGTCATTTCAGAAGTATGGTTGTAGAAACCGGGTCTTACAGAATTGTTCTCAGATGCGAGCGAGACGGTGTTGTCGCCATTGGTCGATGGCGACCGCCGCGATTACGATAATCCCTAACGTAATATCAGACGTTTCGTTAGAGAGGCCGATTTTGGTACAACCACTCTCAATCATGAAAATAATATAGGCTCCA
>JAGQQC010000034.1 GCA_020426395.1 Planctomycetaceae bacterium | reverse complement strand
GATTTGGCTCGAAAAATGGACGACGGTCTGGAAGTCGTTCACTTTGCAAACTCAGTTTTCACTACGGGGAATTGCCCGTAACCGAATGCGATCACTGGCGGGCATCTTCGCAGCGAGTATGGGAGCTATGCTGTTGATGGTCGTGCTCTCGATGCATGACAGTATGGAAGAGATGATGGACTTCCAGTTTTCCAAAATTCTAGTCAATGATTTCGAAATTGGCTTTAAGGATCCCCGAGGTTACGAAGCTTATTTAGAAGCCAAGAGGATGCCGGGGGTGGATTATGCGGAACCGGTTCTCAATATTGCGTGCACACTCAGTCATGAGCACCGTGAGAAAAAAGTTTCTGTAACTGGCTTGATTCCTCGCTCTCAACTGACGATTCCGGTGAATACCAGCGGTGACCGTGAAGAACTTCCGGAGGTCGGTTTGTTATTAACGAAACGGCTTGCGGATATCCTGGATGTCTCTGTCGGGGATGTGTTGCTCTTTGAGCCCACTGAGCGGGAACAGGAGACAAGAAAGGTGCCCGTTGCCGGAATTATTAATTCCTACCTGGGGTTAACTGCATACGCCGATATTGAGTACCTCAATCGGTTAGTCGATTACGAAGGTGTCGTTAGTTCAATTCAGCTCAAGACTGTCCGTGACAAATCCATCGAAAAACAGTTCCTCAGACAACTCAAAAATACCCCCGGTGTTCAGGCCGTTTCTTCTGCGCGGCATGATAAAGAGCTGCTTGAGGAAACGATGACCGGGCAACTGATGGTTTCACTGACGATAACAATTGTTTTCGCCGGTATGATCTTTTTCGGATCGGTACTCAACTCTTCGTTGATTTCACTTTCCGAGCGCGAGCAGGAAATCGCCACGTTGCACGTTCTTGGTTACACCACACGGGAGATCGCCCGAATGTTTTTACACGAGTCATTAATTCTAAATGTTGGCGGACTGATTGTCGGTTTACCATTGGGGATTGCCCTCGGTTGGTTATTGTGCGTCAGCATCGGTACCGATTTATTTCGAATTCCCTTTGTGATTGAACCCTATTCCATCCTCATCACTATTTTGGTGGGGTTGGGATTCACACTTCTGGCCCATGTTCCCCTTAAGCGTGCGATAGATCGGCTCGACTGGACCGAAGCCTTGAACGTCAAAGAGTAGGCTGAATTTAATTTCATCAGGTAGAGAATCATGAAACGTTTTCTGATTATTTTCATCGTTTTGTTTGCCATTGCCGGTCTCGGTTACTGGTCTTACTTACAATCGGGGATGCTGGTTGAGGCAACCCCAACCAGGAAGGGGACGATTCGAGCCTATATTGAAGAACGGGCGAAGACACGAGTGCCTGAAGTTTATGAAATCACCATGCCGCTCACGGGACGCATTAAACCGATCAGCTTGAAGGAGGGCGACGTCGTCGAGGAAGGACAGCAAGTTGCGCAAATGGATAATGCGGATTTGGAGACAGACCTGAAAGGGAGTCTGGCTCAGGTTGAGCAATTCGTGGAAATGATTAAATCGATTGGCCTGACAGTGGAAGCGGCCCAGGAACAGATTAATGCCAGCCTCGCAAAGTTCGAGTATGAGCAAGGGGAGTATGAACGGGTTAGCGAATTGGCTGAGAAAAATGCCATTTCTCAGTCCGATTTAGGAGCAGCGGAACTCGCCCAGTTTGAAAGTCGTGTGGAGCATCGAACTGATGTGCTGACCTGGCGATCTATTCAAGCCATTCAGGCCGCAGTACAGATTGCCAAAACGAATTCCGAAGAAGAAAAACTAAAGGATCAGCGCGACCTTAATCGAGCTGAAATCAAGACTCCTGTTTCCGGGACCGTGTTGAAGCGACATGTCTCGAATGAAAAAGTGTTGCAGGCAGGGGAAATCTTGTTGGAACTGGGGCAGATGGATCAGTTGGAAATCGAAGCCGAAGTTCTGACGCAGCAGGCAGTGGAGATTTCAATCGGGGATCTGGTTGAAATTGAAGGTCCTACTGTTGGAGACGCAACCATCACGGGAAAAGTCTCGAAAATTTATCCCCAGGGGTTCACCAAGGTTTCTTCGTTGGGAGTCGAGGAACAGCGGGTCCTGGTCATTATTGATTTCGACAAACCGATCGCGGAAATTCAGAAGGAACTGAATAAAAAGTTAGGTATCGATTACCGCGTCCGGGTGAAAATCATCACGGATGAAAGTCGGGAAACATTGATTGTTCCACGCACTTGTCTATTCCGAGATGTCGATGACCACTGGTCGCTGTTTGTAATCCGAAATGACAAAGCGATCAAAACGAACGTCGTCACGGGTTTAATGAACGATTTTGAAGTCGAAATCAAAGAAGGAGTCAAAGAAGGAGACCAGGTGATTCTCGCTCCCGATGCTGAACTAAACGATCAGACACGCGTGAAACTCGAAGAGTAATGCTCCTGTCATTGTGGGGAGGTCAACCATTCGATGTTGGCACTCTTGCGGCGAGAGCTGACGATATTGTTCCAGACCATCTCGCTCATCTCATTCCAGACCTCGTTCCGCACATCTTCCAAGCTCAAGTCACCAGATTGAATTTCCACAACTTGTATCAGATGGGCTCCGAATGGAGAGAGAAAAGGAACACTGAGCTCTCCCTGCTTGAGTTCAAACGCCGGTCCGGTGATCGAAATGGGCATTTCCCCCCGGTAGGATACAAATCCGAGATCTCCCCCCTTATTTGCCGTCGGCGCCTGTGAATACTTCCGAGCAGCCTCTTCAAAGGCGATCTCTCCTTTTTCAATCCCAGTTTTAATCTGTGACAATTGGTTTAATGCGATTTCTTCCTGCTCCTGATTCTCGACTTTCAGAAAGATCTGCCGCAGATGCATTTTCGTTCCGTCAAATTGTTGTCGCCGGGAATCGAAAAATTGACGTAGTTTCTCCGGTGGGACTTTTTCTTCCAGGTGAACCTGCCAGGCGAGGGGAAGCTTGAGCTCTTCTAATAACATTTGCTCGCTTAATCCCAGTCGTTGCAGAACTTCCTGCGGATCGCGATTGGCTTCGCGGATAATTTGATAGACCTGAGCGAGCGATTCTTCCACGCGAGCTTTGTTGACTCGCACCTTTTCTTCCTGGAGATAGCCTTGCATTAACCGTTGGTCGATCAGATCATTCAAGAACTGTTCTCGTAGCAACGTTTGCTGTTCCGGTGGGATATTCCTGGTCAGGAATTGCACTTGCAGATCCTGCTCTGTGATAGGCTTACCGTTTACCTTAACTAACGGTCGACTATTTTGTGCAAGGACGACTGTCGATCCAATAAACCCCATCAGACCAACGGCGAAAATCAGCGACAAGTTAAGGTTTATAAGAACGCGTGGTTTCATCATTTCATGACTTCCCTGTTGAATGCCTGTATGAACGGACCTAGAAAGGTTATTCCGTTTTCCCAATTTGCAATTCCAGTTGCGAAGGTACGATCTCGACTCCGGCTTTATGTTCCTCGGCCAACCTGGTCAACTCCGCGATGACATCGGAATGTTGCTCGGCTATATTATGCTCTTCACTTGGATCATGCTCAAGATGATATAACACGGGTGGATTCTCGACGACCGGTTCCCGCTGTCCGTAGGCGGCCTGCGTCATGAAGTGAGCTTTCCAGGGACCTTTGCGAACCGCCATCAACCGCTGGCCTCGATAGTAATACATGACATCGCGAGGGCCAGTCGAATTCTCTTTGAGAACATTCGTGAGATCATATCCATCGACAGGGCGATCATCCGGAACCTGTCCACCGGCCAGTTTGATGCTGGTAACGTAGAGATCCATCGTGCTGCCAAGTTCTCCACTGCTTGTTCCGGCGGGGATTGTCCCCGGCCACCAGGCGATGCAAGGTTCCCGCATTCCTCCTTCCCAGGTCGATCCTTTTCCATCGCGCAGAGGTCCCGCTGACCCGCCCTGTAATCCGTGAGTTCTCCAGGGACCATTGTCGCTGGTGAAGAAGACGACGGTTTTATGATCCAGGTTTTGCTCCCGCAAGGTCTGCAAAATCTGTCCGACGGACCAGTCGAGTTCTTCGATCACATCTCCATACAACCCACGGCGACTTTTGTTCGCGAACGGTTCAGATCGAAAGAGAGGAATATGTGGCATGCTATGGGGAAGGTAGACAAAGAACGGTTGCTCCTGGTTTTCCTTGATAAACCGGATTGTTTCTTCAGTATATCGTTTCGTCAGAGTCGGTTGATGGCTGGGACGTTCGATTTCCTCCGTTCCCCGCATCAGCGGATTGTTCCAGTATTCTACTTTGGGATTATAAAACGCCTCTCGACCGCGGGGACTGTCGGCGACTCGATCCATATCATTTGAATAGGGAATTCCGAAATATTCATCGAAGCCATGATTGGTGGGAAGATACTGCGGCAGATGTCCCAAATGCCATTTGCCGAAACATCCGGTAGCATAACCAGCTTCTTTCAGTGCTTCGGGTAACAGCACTTCAGAATCTTGAATCCCTCCGGCGGAATCGGGGAACAACACGCGCCTGGTATTGCTACACATCCCGCTGCGAATGGGGAGTCTTCCCGTCATTAAAGCGGCCCGGGAAGGAGTACAAACAGGGGCGGCAGAATAGAACTGGGTCAGCTTCATTCCTTCAGACGCCATCCGGTCCAGGTTGGGAGTCTGGATGGTGGGGTGCCCGAAGCAACCGAGGTCGCCGTACCCGAGGTCATCGCAAAAAATGATGATGATATTGGGTTTCGTTGACTCCGCGTGGACGCAACTTGTTGAGAAAGCGAAGAGCGTGGAAAGCGTGAATAAGAACAAGAAGAAGGAACGCTGCATTTGAAAGGAGCCTTTGTATGAGAGTCCATCCTAAAACCCGGTTGTGGTTGTTCTTGAATCTTACGAAGTAAGGGGAGGCTGTTCCCCATCAGAGGGTTTTAGGATCACTTGTAGCTGTGGAGATATACCAGTCTCTCCAGATTAACAGATGCGGCACTACAGGACAGCCGTTCCTCTTGTTTTTGAGCAGATTTAGAAAGATGTCGATCGGTCTCGTTCAAGGAACCGATCCTTAATGGCCGAAGTATGAACTGGTTAAGGGATTTTTGACAGGGAGTAACCCTGGTTTTAACAGTTCGGAGTGGGCCATGACTGATCTGGATCGAAACGAGCAGGACGAACGACTCAATCACGCTGTGGACTTGCGGTCCATTCCATTTCCACAGGAATCAGAGGCGACCGTTGCTCCTGTCGAATCGGTCGAGCAGGAAACCACCTTGATGCTTCGGACGGTCCTGAAGCAGATCGATGACGAATTGCAGCAGGTCTACGATCAGAGTGAACTGAATGAGGCGCGGATTGAGATCCTGAAAGCGTTGTCGCTCGCGCATTCTCACGGATGCACTCAAGTTGAGCTGGCGAATAGCCTGGGGCAGTCTGAGGCAAATATCAGTGCGATGGTCTCCCGAATGCGTCGGGATGGCTGGATCTATCGCGTCCGTTCTCAGGCAGACCGGCGGAAGTCAAACCTGATGTTGACCTCGAAGTCGCTTCAGATTCTGGGAGATGTCCATCAGCAGATTAATCAAAAGCTGGAGCGCTTATTCGCTTCCCTTGAAAAAACGGAATGCCGTCAGTTGGCTAATCTCCTGGGCAAACTGCACATCGGTCTGACATTACCGCAACATCCCGCCGCCGCACAGGAGACCCAACACCCGGTCGCGGGTTAATGACTCACCCCCGATTCAGTGTACCGTCGATTCGATGGCATCGATCAGACGATTGATCTCTTCGTTGTTCGTATATATGTGTGGGCTGATACGGATTGCACCACCTCGGGAATTGACGAGGACTCCCAAGTCGCGACAGCATCGCTGAATGTCTGTGGAATCCTGACTTCTGAACTGAACGGAGATGATACCGGAGCGGTTTTCAAATTTTTTCGGGCTGAGGACGTCACCACCGATCTGTTCCAGCCGAGCTCGGATACGTTCATTGAGCGCGAGCATCCGTTGTTCGATTTGATCGACGCCGATTTCCAGCTGCAGTTTCACGCTTTCGCCCAGAGCGGAGATTAATCCATGATTCGCTGTTCCACCTTCGTAGCGGGAGGCATCTTGTTTGATTTCACGATCCAGCTTGTCAAAACTCCAGGTCTCTTCAACACTGTTCCAACCGGTCATCACGGGACGCAACAGGTTGAGTAGATCCTGTTTAATATAAAAATAACCGGCGCCCTCGGGACCGAGTAACCATTTGTGCCCATCCGCGGCGAGGAAATCAATCCCCATCGCTTCAACATCGACCGGAAGCACACCCAATCCCTGGATCGCATCAACCATCAGATAGGCGCCTCGGCGGTGGACCATCTCAGAGAGCGCAGCCAGATCATGACGCCAACCACTAATGTAGTTCACCCAGGAGAGAGTCAACAATCGGGTGCGATCATCGAAAGCCTCTTCGATTTCCGTCAGGCTGACACGGCCCCGGTCAGTCGGAACGACACGCAATTCCACTCTTTTTGATTTCAGCTCTCGCCAGGGAATGTAGTTTGTCGGAAATTCACCTGAAAGGGTGACGACATTATCCCCCGCTTTCCAGGGAAAACCTTCCGCGACGAAATTGATTCCCTCGGTGGTGCTATGGATTAAAGCGATTTCTTCTGCGCGAGCCCCGACTAAGGTCGCACCCAGCTTACGGACTTCCTCAGTTTGTTTCCGCCACTGTCCCCAACCTTGCATCGCACCGAATGTTGCTTGATCTGCCCATTGATGCAGCGCGGTTTGAGCATTGCGGGTAATCGGAGCGACGGCCGCATGATCGAAGAAGGCCCATTTTTCCGTGATCGGCATCTGTGTTCGAAAGCGGTCCCAGATTGTGTCGGTTTGTTCTTCCAGCAACATTCTCATCCTGTTTGCATTCGTTTCAATTCGTGGTCGCAGTGGGAGATTATATTCTTTATGATGAGGAGGAACAGATCACCAGAGGAATCGGTTTCCGGTTTCCACCTGTCCTGTTCTGGACAATTCTCCGCAAAACAGGTTCACTTCCCGGAAGCGACTTTCCTTCTATGTCTGATCCCCAGCCACCCGATTCTTCTGTTTCCCGGGATGAACTTTGCTCCGAATATCTCGACCTCCTACCCTACGAACCTTATCCCGTGCAGGAGGAAGCGCTGCTCGCCTGGTTCAGTTCTCCAACTGGTGTTCTGGTCTGCGCCCCGACGGGAACCGGAAAAACGCTCATTGCCGAGGCCGCAGTCTACGAAGCACTCCGCACCGGCACAGTCACTTATTATACGACACCTCTCATCGCGCTGACCGAGCAGAAATTCCGTGAACTTCAGGAGAAAGCGACCGCCTGGGGCTTTGATCCGAATGACGTTGGCCTGGTGACAGGGAACAGGAGCGTGAACCCCCACGCAAAGGTCCTTGTGGTTGTCGCAGAAATTCTGTTGAACCGCTTACTGCATACCGAAGCATTTGACTTCAAGGATGTCTCAGCGGTGGTGATGGACGAATTTCACAGTTTCGCCGATCGAGAACGAGGGATCGTCTGGGAGTTGTCTCTGGCGTTGTTGCCAAAACAGGTCCGGTTACTTTTACTGTCAGCGACAGTGGGGAATACCGCCGAGTTTATGAACTGGCTGCATCACAGTCATGGACGCCGGTTGCAACTGGTACAAAGTTTTGATCGCAAGGTACCTCTCCGGTATGAATGGGTGGAGGATCAGCTCCTGAGTGAACAGTTGGAGTTCATGACCGAAGGAGAAGAAGCAGACCGCAAGACGCCCGCGCTGGTCTTCTGTTTTAATCGGGAACAATGCTGGTCGGTGGCGGAACATTTGAAAGGGAAGCATCTTGTCGATAAGGCAACCCGTGATCAACTGAATAAAGAAGTTGAAAAGCATGACTTTTCTCACGGTGCCGGTCCGAAGATCAAGCAGATTCTGTTGCGTGGTGTCGGTGTGCATCATGCCGGTTTGTTGCCGTACTACCGTCGTATCGTCGAAGAGTTGTTTCAACAAAAGTTACTCTCGGTTTGTGTGTGTACGGAGACACTGGCGGCGGGGATTAATCTTCCGGCGCGTTCTGTCCTGCTCACCGAACTGTTAAAGGGTCCGCCCGGCAAGAAAAAACTGATCGAGGCCAGTAGCGCCCATCAAATGTTCGGCCGCGCTGGGCGACCCCAATTTGATACGCAAGGGTTTGTCTACGCGCTGGCACACGAGGACGATGTCAAAATTCATCGCTGGAAAGAGAAATACGATCAGATTCCCGAGGACACCAAAGATCCGCTGCTCATCAAAGCGAAAAAGAAACTCAAAAAGAAAGCACCGACTCGCCGTACAACGGTGCAATATTGGTCCGAAGTCCAGTTTGAAACCTTGCAAACATCTCCACCGGGAAAGCTGTATTCTAATGGGCCTCTCCCCTGGCGGTTACTGGCTTATCTGTTAACGATCTCACCCGAAGTGAGCCGCATTCGTGAATTTCTTGCCCGACGATTGATGGAACCGAAACAGCGGGAGCGGGCGGAGAAAGATCTGACCGAGATGCTGATCAGCCTGGAATTGGGGGATTATGTGAAGCTGGATCCACCGCCTCCCCAGCCCAAAACTGAGGAAGAACCGGAACCAAAAGAGGAAGCGAAACCGGCTTCGCAGGGAACATTCGGAGCGTTATTGATGGAAGCGCGGGAAGAGGCGGGCACGGCGGACGCCAAACAGAAATCGAAAAAGAAAGCGGATGAACCGCAACGCGAAGAATATCTCCCCGAATATGCGCATCCGCAGGCGAAGATGCACCAGCTTCTGAAGTTCCGCAGTGTTAATCCACTGTACGGTGTTTTTCTCACGGAGATGCTTGCCCAGTCCGATCCCGAAGAACGAATCCAGGCGTTTGAGTCGGTCCTGGAAATGCCCGGTTCCGTGGCTCGCTCCGTCCGCGTTCCCTTGCCCGATTATATGCCGCCAGGGAATCTGGCTCGTGACTTTCTGGATCAGGAAATCATCAGTCGCGGTCTCGCCGCACACGATGACTTGTATCCCTCGCGCGACGATGATATCCCGTTTGAAGAACGCAAATGGCCGATTCCGCTGGCCGACAAATTAAAGCTGCTCTTCAATTCCGATTTTCCCCGTGTTCGCGATTTCCGCATCACTCCCGTCTGGTGCGCAGGAGATTTCCTCACCTTTAATGCCGATTTCCACAAATATATCAGCGGTCGCAAACTGGCCAAACAGGAAGGGATTATCTTCCGGCATCTGTTACGGCTAATTCTGCTCTTGGAAGAGTTCGAAGAAGTGACCCCGCCTGGTCTCACCGAAGGAGAATGGACCGATCAACTTCGCGAGATGGCCGAGACACTTACTAGAGGCTGCCGCGACGTTGATCCCACAAGTACCAATGAAATGCTCGACGCGGCACATTTGCGCAGAGAGATGATCTTGTAGCGATCAGGGTTAACGTCCGTACTGCTTCTTGTTTCTTTGGAACGGTTACGTGTACCCCAGCTCGTTGTGCTGATGTTTCATTGTTTCCTGATAGCGTTCAAAGGCTGCGGCGTCTCGTTGGCAACTGACTCCTTGGAAAACCATCGCAAACGACCGCCGTTGTCGCGTGGCAGACTGATTTGAATCGGCCCGGTGGATGGTGTCCCCATGGTGGACCGCTAAATCACCAGGTTGCATTTTTACGGCGACTTCCCGTGCGTAGTCTGCCTCCGCATAATCTTCAATTCCCTGCGAAAAACCGAGGACTTTAGTTCGCAGATGTGGTCGAACTGGTTCGTGATGTGAACCTGGTACATAACGCAGGCAACCGTTCTCTTCGTCAACATCATCGAGGGCTAGCCACATCGTACAAACATGAGGAGGAACCAGATTGAAATAATAATTGTCCTGGTGGGGTGGGGTGGGGTGATTGGTGGATGGGGGTTTATTAAACCACTGCGGTGCCTTTCCGGTCACTTCTTCACCGATCAAAGCGATTGCCAATTCCTGCCATCGTTCCTGAAGTGGGATATGGGCAAACCAGGGATCGTTATCCAGGTAATTGATCTGCTTCAGAGTGGCTGGATTTTCAGGATCCTGATAGAAGACCTGTCCCGGATCAGCTTGGGGGACAACGTCTTTAATAAAGCGATCGAGTTCCTGTTTTAAGGTTTTGATTTCGTCAGCATTATAAAACTGGGGAATGACAACGTAACCTTCGGCATCATATTGCCCTCGGTATTGATCAAACTGACTCATCTTAGTGGATCCTGGTAGAAGAGTTTTTGAAGAAGATCTGTTGGTTGAATCGAATTACCTTACGGCGAAGCAGTGATCCAGCAAGACGTCATTCACCTGATCATGATAGAGATCGCGATAGTGATTAATGGCGAATTGGATGTGCTTCCGTAGTAGTGTGCTGGCTGCTGAATACTCGCGTTGTTGAAGCTGTTGAAAAATTTCCTGATGTTCTTTGTGCAAGCGAGCTAAAGATTGTTCTTCCAAGGAGACCCGGTTTGAACTCCAGATCAATTCCAGGATGAACCGGTCCTGCATGGTTTGCAGGGCCAGTTTGTTTCGAGCCCCTCTTAAAATGAGCAGGTGAAACCGAGCATCCGCCAGGTAAAGTCGCTGGATGAATAAGGTTTTTTCGCTCTCTGTCGGCTGGGTTGCTTGTTCCGTCTCTTCGATCAGGCGAGCGATTTCCTCGCATGCTTCCTGAATGGCATCCAGATCCGGTTTTGTTAATGAAAACCGGGGAGAGACAAGGGCACTGCATTCCAGCCACTCGCGAAGTTCGTACAGCTCTTCGAGTTCATCAAAATTGAGTTTACGAACAAACGTGCCCGAACCGGGCACCTGATTCAGTAGCCCTTGGGTAACGAGCTGATTGATTGCCTCTCGAATTGGGGCACGGCTCAATTCCAGTTTCTTGGCGAAAGCATACTCGGAGACACGATCTCCTTCGCGGAGATCCCCGCGGAGAATGGCCTCTCGGATTGCTTCATAGGCAGTTGTTTTACAGGAATCGGTCATCTGACGTGAAAAATAGCCCATTTTTGGTGTAGAAATTTCACAACTAGACGACATATGTCATCATGTGTCGACATGCCAAGTGTAGCCGCATTTCCTGACTATTTCAACACAAATTCTCTTTTCTATGACTGATGTCGCGAAAGAAAAACAGGCTAGGGAACGTCGGACCGGTTGCGCAGGTAAGCCCACTTTTGACTTTCGGGCCTAATAGCATAGATCTTGTCTAACGGAGACGTGCTGGTGCAGAGGAGCAGGGCTTTCTATTGCCGCTGATTCAGCCCAGTTTCACTCCGAGAAAATAATGTGTTCCAGTTCAAGCGACCAAGCCATGCTGGCTGGAGCGGGTAAACACGAGTCCTAATGAGGTAATGAAAATAAAAAAAAAGAAAAGCACTGATTCTATCAAATCGTTTCGTATTGTGACTGAGTTTAATCCAGCTACGGAAAGCTGGAGTGCCTGGTTTCATCATGATGCCAGTAAAAGATTCCAAGGTGGGTATGAACAAAATGCCATTGAGTTTCTACTGATGTCTCAGCCCGAAAAAGGTTGGAAGTTGGACCATTTAGTTCGTGATGAACAGATTTCCGGCCCCTACCATCGGGAATATTTACTGGATGTCGACACATCGCCTCCAGCCTGATCTGCGAGAACTTAGTAAGCCTGAGAGAAGTGTTCCGGTTATTTCAATTATTCTGATGTTCCGGATTTTTATTCCGTCAATTCCAGCCTGATTGCAACCGACAAAAGATAATGGAGAGGTGCGGTTAGCCGCGATCTGCAGTGGGAACTGGATTCCTGATATTTTGTTCAATCTGTTCTTTTCAAGATTGAACCTCGGTTAAGTGACAGGCTGGATCAAGCGTTTTTGATTACCAGAATAAGATCGGCTTCTCTCAGGTTCATTTTATTCAACTCCAGGACAAACGAGCTGATGAAACGGATTTCGATTACACCAACACTTTTCTGTCTTCTGTGTGTGGGATTATGCGCTGTTGTGCAGGCTGGTGAAGGGCCGCAGTTGAACACTCAGCGATCTCGGGTCGAAGTCGTTGATATCCGAGCTCCTCAGCCACCCGAAGGACAAATTCAATCTGTCTCAAGCACGGAAGAGATTGAATCTATAGATTCCCGATCAGTTCCTGCAGTTTCTCCACGGGCGAAACGTCCCAGCTTTCCTTTGTATGGAAAGCGGACTGCTAGCCGCCGTCCGATCGAGCGCGTTTCCATGCAACTGCCTCAAGAGATGGTTGTCTCTGCCCAGGAATACACAGTTCCTACAGCCGGTGAGTCATTGGCCAGTCTTCCGTCTCAAAAACAGATTTCTCTAGCGTCACACCCGCAAGCGGTTACGGATTACTCCAGCTATTGCCAAGCGGAGTCGTTCTCCTGTCATTGTGGTCAATGCGACTGGTGCTCTGCTTATCGTGAGTACACTCTTTGTCACGGTTGCAGTGAGGAAGACAATATTTGCGTCGAAAACTTTAAGCGACGTTGGCCGGGACAAACATTGATGGATCGCTGGTATTGTGATCCGTGGCTGAGAGCATATACGATTCAGCCAGCAGGCTGCTGCGATTCAAAAACCTGGTACAAATTCGAATAACCAGTTTAGGCTCATCCCATAGGGCCATGGGTAGCAAATGCCTCTATCGTCAAGCAGCGTGGGAATTGATCGAGTAGACTGGATACTAAGCCTACTCAGCGTTCTTTTTTCCAGCCGACCAGTTGTGCAAATAGAGATCGCAGCCGTCCGGAATCATCATTTTGTAGATGCATGACCGGCTCTTCCCGGAACGGGTTCTCTGCGGCTGATTCGTTGTTCCGCTGCCGACTTTCAGAAGTTCCCAGGCTGGAGTGGAAATGAGCAGTGTCGTCGTTTTGGCCAGTTGCCGAGAAACTGGATGTTTCGGGTTCCATCAAAACGGTTTTATCACTGTAGCTGGGATCGGAAAATCGGCCTGCTCCTGCGCTACCCAACTGCGCCATAACAGGTTGACGTTCCAATTCAAAATGCACTGAAAATTCAATCGGTCCCACTTTGACGTGGTTCCCAGGATGGATCAGGCAGTCTTCTCCGATACGGACTGATTTCCCTTCAACATAAGTTCCGTTCGAACTGGACAGATCGCGAACCCAGACACCGTTGTCAGTCACGAGCAAGAAGCAATGTCTGCGGCTGACATCGTCAGAGTCAAGTCGCAAGTCACAGCTATTGCTACGACCAATGAGTGTGTTGCGGGAAACGGCGAAGTGCTTGCGGGGCGCTTCACCCCTCTCGACTCGCAGAATAACTTTCATATCGGCTTAAAGCCTTTTGGTGGGAAAGATCAAACGGCAGGAAAGAACGGTAGGGACTCTTAGGATGAAGAGTCTAGTTTTGAAGCAGATTGTGGAGGGAAGTGGAACAAATTGAATGTTCCTTATATGTTTCTATCGTATCCCTGAATTGACATCGACACAACTCAAACCCCCTTTATTTCAATGGTTTGAGGGACAATTTTGAAGATATTTTCAGCTCTGCTAGAGCCATTTTCCCTCGCTCATGGTGCGGAATGGAGTCGCGCAAGAGACCTCCTGCTGGGAAAGCGGCAGGCGTTCCCTGGACGAAATCCTGCCCGGTTCGCAAAAAAGGCCCGCCAGAGTGTTATCTGGCGGGCCTTTTTTATGGGTGGAGAACGGCTGGGAACAGGTTAAGCCGCTGCGGAATCGTCCCGTGGGAAGAGTTTCTCTTCTCCTCGGACAATCTCGGGGGTGATCACATAAGATCGCCCAGCCTCTTGGTCCGGCAGTTCATACATCAGATCGAACATCGCCTGCTCGACGACGGCCCGCAGACCGCGTGCTCCCGTATCTTTCTCGCGAGCGACTCGTGCGATTTCTCGCAAGGCGTCGCTAGTAAATTCGAGCTCAGAACCTTCCATTTCAAAGAACTTCTGGTACTGACGAACGAGCGAGTTTTTAGGCTCAACGAGCACTCGCACCAGATCATCTTCCGACAGTTTTGTCAGAGTACTGATCAACGGAAGACGTCCAATCAATTCGGGAATCAAGCCGTATTCCATGACATCTTCGACCGTCACTTGTGACAGCAATTCTTCTTTCATCTTTTCCTGTTTTTCGGCAGAACTGTTGCCGAAGCCGATGGACTTCTTACCGAGTCGGTGTGCGACGATGTCTTCGATACCGACGAAAGTTCCGCCGCAGATAAACAAGACATTGGTCGTATCGACCTGGATGTATTGTTGCTCAGGATGCTTACGGCCTCCCTGGGGAGGAACGTTAGCTACGGTTCCTTCGAGCATCTTCAGCAGCGACTGCTGAACCCCTTCACCCGATACGTCGCGAGTGATAGAGACGTTTTGGCTTGTTTTGCCAATCTTGTCGATTTCGTCGATGAATAGAATTCCGCGCTGAGCGGCTTCAACATCGAAGTCGGCGTTATGGAGCAGTTTGAGCAACAGGTTTTCGACGTCTTCGCCCACATAACCTGCTTCTGTTAACGTCGTCGCGTCACCGATGGCAAAGGGGACCTGGAGGTAACGAGCCAGGGTACGTGCCATCAAGGTTTTTCCGGAGCCGGTCGGACCGATGAACATCACGTTCGATTTTTCAATCTCGACGTCCGATTCATCGACAGAGAGCATCAACCGTTTGTAATGGTTGTGCACGGCAACGGCGAGTGTCTTTTTCGTCTGGTTTTGGCCAATAACGAATTGATCCAAGTGGGCGACAATCTCGCGAGGAGTGGGAACTTTGGTGAAAAGTTCTGAGGAATTACCCCGGCGGCGCCGTTCCTGGTCAAGAATCGAATGGCACAGATCAATACATTCACCACAAATGTAAACATCATCCGGGCCTTCTACGAGGGGACCAACGTCGCGATAACTTTTGCGACAGAAGGAACAGTTTGCATTTTTCTTACCAGAGGATCCTCGTTTACCGGTCGTGATATCTTTTCCAGGAGGCATAGGTTACCCTTCAACATTGCCGATCTTCACAGGAATATACTATCCGTACAACTCCCTGATTGCCTCCTTGCAAATCCACGAACAGAAAAAACTTCCCCTGAGTTCAGGAACCTCGAGTGCGTTCATTCTGGAAATGGAAAATTTCCATCCAGAGTGAAACGCTTATTCGCGAGCCTCCTGCTCATCGGAAGTTTCGTCTGGGCAATCTTCTTTGATTGATTGTTTGCTGTTATCTTGAGCCGACTGTGGTAGTAACTCTTCGTTCTTTGACAACAGTTGGCCTTTGATGGATCGGTATTCTTCTTCCGTCAGGTCACCTTGACGATGCAAATCCTGCATTTGTTGGAGTAATTGCCAGGGATCTGCATTATGATCCGCATCATCGCGCAATCGTGTCCTGACCTGAATAATCACCCAGATCAGGAAGCACACCGCTACGATCAAACCTGTGTAAAGTAACCAGGACTGATTTAGTAGTTCAGCTAACGGGTTTTTAACGCCAAAAACAATTTCCAATTTCATTCCGTCCAATATGCTTGGGACGCGAAGTATTCAATCAGCAAATCATTATTGATGTTTCTTTCCCGACCAGCAACCTTTCTTAGCGCGGTAACACGTGATTTGTCGGTGACCGACAGTCGAAATGCCGTTCCGGTACAAGGACTTCGCATTTAGCGTGCCAGAGTAAGGGATTCCCGGTTTTTAACCGATTGGCCCGGATTTCCAAGAGGAATCATCCCTTTTTCAATGAATCCCGTGTAAGTATTACATCGCTAGAAGTAAAGTTCTTTGAATTTCTGACATTACGTTGACGGCGAATTCGCTGTCGGAATGTCTGATTTCCCAGTCTTATCCGGACGTGAGAGCAGGGAGGTGGATTGAACAAGCCTTTACTCCCCTCTAAAATAAGCATCAGGTTCACTTTAGAAACGAATTTTGCTTCACCTTTTTCCGTAACCGTACAGGTTTTCCGTATATGGATTTTGATCACCGTCTCAAGCGCGCTATCGGTCGCGGCCTGCACGCCAAAAGTTCTCGCGAACAGGAGGCCGAACAGCAGAAGCTGAACGAGGAAGAACTCCGCAACCTGCATTCGCAAGCCCGCATTGAGCTGACCGAGCACATTGATGTCTGCCTCAAAAAGTTGGTCGATCATTTCCCCGGCTTTCAATACAGCTCCGTGATCGATGTCGATGGGTGGGGGGCTAAGATCCGCCGGGATGACCTTGACCTCAGCGGCGGCAGACGACATCAGCAATACAGCCAACTTCAGTTGCTGATTTCCTCATTCAATACAGCTCATGTTATCGAGTTAAACATCAAAGGAACGGTTCGGAATAAGGAAGTCATCAATCGGCGGCACTTTCAACAGCTAGAAGATCTTGATACTCAATCGTTTTCCGAATTGATTGATCTTTGGGTACTGGAATACGCTGAAAAATATGCCGCAGGAACCTGATCCTATCCTTACACTTCCGTGACTGAATTGAACTCTTTCCTGTCTTTCCTCTCCGGAATCGTTTCTTTTCTGATTAGACCTCTCCATTTAGAAATCCTTCTCATGAATTCGCACGCCGATTTACAGCATGTTCTCGATTCCGGTCTCGTCGCTATCTTGCGCGCTCCTTCGGGGGATCAGTTAACGAAAGTGGCGGAAGCGCTTTACGAAGGAGGGATCGATATTCTGGAAGTCACTTTTACAGTGCCTAATGCACTGGAGATTATCAATGAGGTTTCCAAACGGATGGGAGATAAGATTCTGCTCGGAGCAGGATCTGTACTTGATCCGGAAACGGCTCGCGCCGCGATTTTGGCTGGGGCCGAGTTTGTCGTCTCTCCTGTGGTGAACCTGGATGTGATCAAACTGTGCAAGCGGTACAGCAAATTGATTATGCCAGGTGCCTTTACACCGACCGAAATTCTGACCGCTTGGGAAGCGGGCGCGGATGTCGTCAAAGTCTTCCCTGCCGAAGTGGGGGGAGCAGGTTACTTGAAAGCCGTAAAAGCTCCTTTACCCCAAGTACGTCTGATGCCAACCGGCGGGGTGAATCTCGATACGCTGGAAAGCTTCCTCAATGCCGGCGCCTGTGCGGTAGGTTTGGGGAGTTCTCTTGTGGAGAAGGACGCGGTAGCCAAAGGAGATATGGCCCGCATCACGGACCTGGCCAGTCAATATGTGGCCAAAATGAAGGCTTACCGCGACAAGAAATAAGCTTCTTCATTCCTGGATAGAGGGAATCCCCTTAGAAACAGGCTGTTTCAGAAATTTTACAGATCCCGTCAGGAATTTGTAAAAAAGTCAAAAATCGGGGTTGGTCCGTTCGAAAAAATCGGGTTAAATTGAGCCGTTTCGAATGAGACGCTGATTCTCTGAAATACGCACTTCTTTACACATCTTCTCGAAAACAGTCGCAATCCAGGATGATCGTTTGACTGTTTTCCTTTCACGCAAACGCAGGGAGGCATAGCGTGGACACTCTCCTTATCGCTGGTATTGATACTGTCGCTGGCTCAAACATCGCCAACGCTCTTTCCAACAGCTACAACGTCATCGGGCTTTCGTTTACGACTCCAGTTTCATTTGCTGGATCAGAAACGGAACTTTGCCCGGGGGATTCCGAAGCCGAAATTTCCGCCTGTCTTCAGAATATCAACCCGAACTGGATTCTCTACTGCGGTCCGGCGGCCTGTTCCAGTTGGGAAGTGGAACCCGCTCAGTTGCGTAATCCTGCATTGGTAGAGGATGCAAAACTGTGGGCTGCGGCGGCGAAGAAAGCAGGCTGCCGGTTTACGGCAATTTCTTCCGATGCCATCTTCACTGGTCCCTGGATGTTTCATACAGAAGAAAGCCGATGTTACTGCTCCTCTCCTGAGGCGCAGAACCTCTTGAAGATGGAGAAAGCCATCAGTACTGCTTGTCCCAACGCGACGATTGTTCGGACGCATGTGTTTGGTTGGACTCCTGAAAAAATGAATTCTCAAAGTATCGATCAGGTCCTGCAAAAACTGGAAGCGGGTGAAGAATTTCCCGGTACCTCTTATTCCAGTCCCATCCTCGGAGCACAACTGGCGGACATTCTCGTCAAACTGGAAGAACGTAAATTAAACGGAACTTTTCACATCGGTAGCGCAGAGCGATGTAACCCTCAACAGTTCGCTGCCCATGTGGCGCTCGAATTTGGTTTAACTGCTCCGGGGGCAGAATCGCTCGGTGCAATTTCGACTCGCCCTGCCGGTTTTGGCCAAGGAGAGACTTCTCTGCAATGCACCAAGCTTCGGAAAGTTCTCGGTATTGGGTTACCACTGGTCTCCGACGGAATTCGCTTACTCGCCATTGAACGTGAAAAGCAAGCCGCAACGTATCCCGGATTCTACTCAGCAAAAGCGGCTTGA
>JAGQQC010000349.1 GCA_020426395.1 Planctomycetaceae bacterium | reverse complement strand
CCAGATGACGGCCACGCAATCCGCTAAAGCGAACGCCAGTGAACGACTTCGAGTCGGTGTTGTTGGATCGGGTGGTCGGGCTTTAAGTTTGTTGAGAACGTTCTCTGAAAACCCGGAAGCCGAAGTTGTCGCGATAGCGGATATCGATAGTCGTCGTTTGCCGAAGGCCGTAGAAGAAGTCATGCAACGGCAGAAAACCCGACCGGAAACGATGAAAGATTTTCGGCGTATTATTGACGATCCTTCGATTGATGCTGTGGTCATCGGAACGCCAGATCACTGGCACGCCACCCCGACAATCATGGCCTGTCTCGCTGATAAAGATGTCTACGTCGAAAAACCGGATGGGAACAATATCGAAGAAGGTCAGAGGATGGTGGCCGCGATGCGGAAAAAAGGCCGCATCGTACAGATGGGATCGCAACATCGATCAACCGAGCGATTGCAATCGGCGATTGCCTATGTGAAAGAAGGACATCTGGGACGCTGTCTGTTCGCCAAAGCTTGGGAAAGTGCTCGACAGGGTTCAATTGGAAAACCGCAAGACACAGAACCTCCTGAAGGAGTCGATTACGATTTCTGGCTCGGTTCTGCTCCGGAGCGACCATTCAACCCCGTTCGTTTTCATGGAAACTGGCGTTGGTTCTTTGATTACGGTACGGGTGACCTGGGTAACGATGGAGTCCATCGACTCGATATGGCGGTTGCCTTGATGGATGCCGCCGCGGAAGCAGCGGGAGAACCTCCGCTTGGATTACCTCGCACGATATCCGCCGCCGGTGGTAAATGGTACTTTGACGACCTGCAAGAATTCCCCGACACCATGCAGGTGACTTATGAGTACGAAGGTGCCAGCCCCCGCATCCTCACCTATGAGATGAAATTATGGGCTCCTTACAAGTATTACGATGAGACCGAAGCGGCGGTTATCTATGGGGAGCATGGATATCTAGTTTCAGGAAACTCCTGGTGGCGGGCCTTCACGAAGGGAGGCGAACTGGTCAAGGAAGTCAGAGGAGACAGCCATGAGCGCCCCCATGTACAGAACTTCATCGACTGTGTGAAAAATCGCAATAAACCTGCCTGTGATTTGGAGACTGTAGGGCACCCGGCCTCCATTCTCTGTCACTCGGGAAATATAGCGGCCCGGGTGGGTCGGACATTAATTCTGGATCCTGAGACAGAAACCTTCGTTGACGACAAGGAAGCCAATGCTCTGCGTGGACGGCCCGAATATCGCAAGCCTTGGGTCCTCCCCGAGGTGTAATGGGCGTTCTATTTTGCCTGTTCTTCCTGTGTTCTCTGTTGTGGCGTGTTACAACTGTTAGTCTTTAGCTGATTCCTACATTTGGTGGATTTGATTGAAGAGGAGCGACTGTAAGAGACGACCTAAGAAGCATGGCTTGCGCGGGAAATTTTTCCGCCGTTAGCCGGGAATTGATCTCGAATGGCAACCTGAGCGTTGTCCTTTAATATTGATATCGCCGCACCGACAGGGAGGTTGGGGCATGCTTCTGGACAGAATGAGTGGCTGGAAAACGGGTCTTGTTGTATTGGGGCTATCGGTCTTATTGACGGGTTGCACCTCGACAAGCAATTTTGTGGCCAAGATGAAACCAAGTTCCATGCGAAAAGCCTGGAATAAAAGTCGAACTGGTTTGGAAGAACCGGCCGAAGTTCATCAGTCTTACGCACAATGGCAGGAGCAGCAGGGGAATCTGACTGAAGCACGTCAATCTTACGAATTCGTGCTCAAACAGAATCCCAAGTCAGTTGATGCGATGCTGGGTTTGGCGCGGCTGGATCAGTTGGCCGGTCAGACGAACCGGGCAGAAACGATGATCCGGGATGCTCAGGCTCAATCGCCGAACGATCCGGCAGTCCTGAGCTCACTCGGTCAGTTTTATATTTCCCAGGGGCGATACTCTGAAGCGACCGATGTACTGAAACAGGCTGCCTACATTTCCTCCAATGATACGACTATTCAATATCATCTGGGAGTCGCGCTGGCTCGCAGCGGTGATCTCGATAGTGCCCGTCCTTACTTTGTCCGGACGGTTGGAGAAGCGGAAGCTCATTACAACATTGCATACATCCTGAACGAAATGGGACGCTCTGTTGCAGCCGAGCAAGAGTTGATGGCTTCCCTGCAGAAAAAACCGAGTCTGCAATCGTCACAGCAATTGTTGACTGAAATTCGAAGTCAACACGCCGCGACTATGGTTGCCCAGGGACAGATGGCTCCTCAACCCCAAATGCAACAACAGGCGTACCCGGCTCAGCAGTACGCTGCGATGCCTCAAGGGATGCCGGCACAACAAGGAGTCATGATGGGAGCTCCAGTTCAGCAGGTCCAGGCTCAAATGCCCAGCGGGCAACCTCAGCAGCAGGTCGTCGAAGCCTACTGGCAAAACCAGAATGGGATGGTTCCCCAGAACCAGGTCTCACACGCCAGTGGTACTGTCCAGCAGATGCCAAACGTTCCCGTGATTCAACAGCAATACATCGGAGGACAACCCGCGGTTCAAGGCCAACAATTGGAACAATGGAACCCGCAGGGAATGACTCGTTAGTCCGATTCACTCCTGATTTGTAGACATCAATAAAAAAGAGGCTGCCCGAACATAATCCGGCAGCCTCTTTTTTTTATTGTCCATTTCGGAATATCGATCTCAATTAATCTCGATCAGTAAGCTTCATCAACAGTTTCAGAATTTCGATGTATAACCAGACCAGGGTAACGAGCAATCCGTAAGCTCCATACCATTCCATGTATTTGGGGGCACCCTGTTCGGCCGCTTGCTCGATGAAGTCGAAATCGAGAACGAGGCATAGGGCTGCAATTATCACTACGATCACGCTAAATCCAATGCCGATCGGAGTACTACCATGGATGTAAGGGATTTCGGAGCCAAAGAAACGCATGACCCAGGTCGCCAGATAGATAATCGCCACAGCTCCCATAGCGGCATACATACCAGTTTTGAATCGTTCGGTCGCTCGGATGAGTCCCATGTTGTAGGCGGTCATCATGGCGAATAAGGTTCCGAAGGTGAGGCAAACTGCCTGAAAGACGATCCCGGGGGCAACTTCATAGTATTGAGCTTGAACCCAGGCGGAAATCGCACCGACAAACAAGCCTTCCGCGATGGCATAGGCAGGGGCAGCCCAGACAGCTTGGCGAGGGGAGAAGAAAATGACCAGACCGAGAATCAAGGATGCGATGACCCCGCCGATCAACCAGGGGAATGCAGCCCCAATGTTTGCATTGTTCGTCGCGGCTGCCATGGGATCAACCAAACTCCACGGAATCGCTCCCGCTGCCACCACGAGCAGAACCAGAATGGAGGTTTTAATGGCAGTCCCTTTGACCGTCATGGTGTCGGTACCGGCCATACTTTGGGCGAATGTTTCTTTGTACTGGTCCGAGGCAAAAACAGGATTGGACTATCGTAACATGGACTGGATTCTCCGTGGTCAAATGAAAGTTTGAATCTGTCTCGCTGAGGCTAGGAACAGAATTTCAATTTGGGTTCCTGAAGTGGATTTATTTTATCCGCGATCACGTAGTGTGATTTCGGAAGAGAGCAATAAACTAAGTATCTTAAGAATTCTAAAATCTCCCCAGTCGATGTACAAGTGTTGTTGTTTTTGTCTTGAGAAATTTTTAACAGTTGGACAACACCATCCGTTTTCGTTTGGTTTCTCATCCTGACTCGTTTTCACATCTCCGATTCATTTGCTGCCCTCCCCCCGACCACTCTATGATGGGAACGCTTCACATGAGGTTAGCGCACGTGCCCAAGGTTTATTTTCAGAGAGTCTAGAGCAGGAAAATCGATGTTGGAATTCTGGATTGATGTGGGAGGAACATTTACGGATGTGCTGATGCGAACTTCGCAGGGAGATATCCAGACGTTCAAAACGCTCAGCTCGGGAATGACTCGAGGAGCTATTCAACAACAAATCGCGGTTGATCGTTTCGTCGATCCTTTGCGCCAACAAAATCCGGAAGGATTTTGGAACGGATACAAAATTCGTCTCTTCGACACTGACGGACAACTCATCGGGACTTCTTCTATCATTGGGTATGATCATCTGAGTGGCGAACTCCAATTGGCTGATCCCCTGCTGGAGAAGGCGCTCCCCGGTTTCACTTATGAATTATCATCCGGAGAAGAATCTCCCGTCTTATCGATCCGCTATCTGTTGGGCTTGAAACTTGAGGATCCGATTCCCCCTGTCGTCGTTAAACTGGGAACGACACGTGGTACCAATGCTTTACTCACGCGCAGTGGCGCGCGAACGGCTTTTATTACCACGGAAGGATTTCGAGATATTCTCCTGATTGGTAATCAGGATCGTCCTCGATTGTTCGATCTGGTGATTGAGAAACCGGAACCGCTCTTCGAAACCGTGGTCGAAATTAAAGAACGAATAACCGTTCAGGGCGACGTCTTATCCGACCCTGATCCGATTCAAATTCGTGAACAACTTGAGCAACTACACCAATCGGGAATCGAATCGATCGCCATCTGTTTGCTGCACGCTTTTGCGAATAGTGACCATGAGGAACTCGTCGAATCGATTGCCCGGGAAATCGGTTTTCAAAATATCTCCCGATCCAGTCAGTTGTCCCCGCTCATCAAAATCATTTCGCGTGGGGACACAACTGTCGTCGATGCTTATCTCAATCCCGTTCTTCAGGATTACGTCGCTCGATTAAGAGCCAGTCTACGCAATTCAACGATTCAGTTGATGACCTCAGCCGGTGGTTTGGTCGATGCCAATCATTTCAGTGGCAAGGACAGTATTCTCTCGGGACCCGCTGGCGGCGTTGTCGGGTTTTCGGAAGTTGGTTTACAGGCGGGATTCACTAAATCAATCGGGTTTGATATGGGCGGAACCAGCACCGATGTCTCCCGGTTTGATGGTGCCTTTGAACGCGAGTTCGAAACCCGCAAGGCGGGCGTTCGGATTGTCGCTCCCATGCTGGCGATTGAGACCGTCGCGGCGGGGGGAGGTTCGATCTGTGATTTCGATGGCGTCAAACTGCATGTCGGCCCAGCAAGCGCCGGCGCGAGCCCGGGGCCGGCTTGTTATGGTGCGGGAGGTCCGCTCACGGTGA